>CAJPKS010000001.1:0-34473 GCA_905371285.1 Haemophilus sp. HMSC068C11
AATAATAAGAATTTAATCTAAATAAAGAAAGGTTGGTATTTTACCAACCTTTTTTTACCTAAAATTTAAGCTTTTAATAATAATGCGACAGCCTCGCAAGCAATGCCTTCACTTCGGCCTGTAAAGCCAAGTTTTTCTGTTGTGGTTGCTTTCACGTTGACTTGCTCAATATCACAATGTAAATCTTCCGCAATTTTCGCTCGCATTGCATCGATATGAGGACGCATTTTAGGGGCTTGTGCAATAATGGTTACATCCACATTACCTACTTTATAGCCTTTTGCTTGTACTTGGCGGAATGCTTCTCGTAATAAAACACGGCTATCTGCATTCTTATATTGCATATCGGTATCAGGGAAGAGTTTACCAATATCACCTAATGCTACTGCACCTAATAAAGCATCTGTTAAGGCATGTAAGGCGACATCGCCATCAGAATGGGCAATAAACCCAGTGTGGTAAGGCACTTTAACGCCACCAATAATTAAAGGGCGGTCTTCACCAAAGGCATGAACATCAAACCCATGTCCAATTCGTATCATAGTGTTTTCCTTGTTAAATAAAATTCGGCTAAAGCTAAATCTTCTGGACGCGTGACTTTAATATTATCACTTCGTCCTGCGACTAAGTGCGGTTGAAATCCGGCAAGTTCCATCGCAGAGGCTTCATCTGTAATATTGGCGCCTTGAGAAAGCCCCTGTTCAAGCGCATTTCTTAATAGATCGCAACGGAAAAATTGAGGCGTCTGAGCAAGCCAAAGTTCAGCGCGATCTTCCGTTTTAATAATATCTTGTTGTTTATTTGCGCGTTTAATCGTATCGACCGCTGGAATAGCTAAAATAGCACCTTGCTCATCATCGATTTGGAGCAATTTATCTAAATCTTGATGGGTTAAACAAGGTCTGGCTGCATCATGCACCAATACCCAAGCTTGGTCATTTTTGATCGTATTTAGTCCATTTAGAACTGACTCAGCTCGTGTTTCACCACCTTCAACGAGGGTGATGTTTTGATGAGGGAATAAGGTAATTTCAGAAAGATAGGGATCATTTTTTCCCACCGAAAGGATAACGTGATTGATTGCAGGATGGGATAGAATGACTGAGAGCGTATGTTCCAGAATCGTCTTGTCTAGGATTTTCAGATATTGCTTCGGTTTGTTTGCTTGCATACGGCTTCCAACACCCGCAGCAGGAATGACGGCAATAATTTCGCGGTTCATTATTTATGCTCTTTGACGATGTGATAGAACACTTCGTTTGGTTTGACCATATCATGACTCATGCGTGCACGCTCTTCAATAGATTCAAAGCCTTTTGTTAATCCTTGAATTTCGGCGGAAATCATTTGATTTCTTTGTGAGAGCT
Source organism: Haemophilus sp. HMSC068C11 (assembly GCA_905371285.1). GTDB lineage: Bacteria > Pseudomonadota > Gammaproteobacteria > Enterobacterales > Pasteurellaceae > Haemophilus_D. The sequence goes on from CAJPKS010000001.1 coordinate 1,368, forward strand.
TTTCATTTTCAGCTTTATTCTCTTTGATTTGAGCTGCGACATCTTTGTAGTCAAAATAGCCGTTTTTACCAAACCAAAGATCGTACTGAAATAGCACGAGAATACCCACTAAAATTCCAATGAAAAGACGCATAAATTACCTATTATTTCTGAAAACTGGGGATAGTTTACCGTGAAATACAGCGAAATGCGATGAAAAAGTGCGGTTAAAAAATAAGATGATTTTTGAAATGATTTCATCGGGCTTGTTAGATTACTTCAGAATGAAAAATGTGATCTATCTCACAAATTAGTTATAAAGTTTGATAAACCCATAGTCACTGCCCAAATAGGCTTGTTATACTTTTGCCTGTCATTATGACTTTTTAACAGAAGGAACAATCAATGAAAACAACATTAAAACTTACTGCTATTGCAGCAATGTCAGCATTTATTTTAACGGGTTGCGCGACTCAAAATAAAAGTGCAGAAGCGGATGCTCAGCTTCAACAACAAGCGGTATTAGGTCTTAACTGGATTCAACAATCAGGTGAATACCAAGCCCTTTCTTACCAAGCATACAATGCGGCAAAAGTAGCATTTGATCACGCTAAAGTGAAAAAAGGTAAGAAAAAAGCTGTTGTGGTGGACTTAGATGAAACCATGTTAGATAACAGCCCTTATGCTGGCTGGCAAGTTCAAAATAATAAACCATTTGATGGCAAAGATTGGACTCGTTGGGTAGAAGCTCGTCAATCAGGTGTTGTACCAGGCGCAGTAGAATTCAATAACTATGTAAATACCCACGGCGGTAAAATGTTCTACGTTTCTAATCGTAAAGAAAGCAATGAAAAAGCAGGTACGATTGATGACATGAAACGTTTAGGTTTTAATGGTGTTGAAGACTCAGCGTTTTACTTGAAAAAAGATAAATCACCAAAAGCAGCACGTTTTGAAGAAATTGAAAAACAAGGCTATGAAATCGTTGTTTATGTGGGTGATAACCTCGATGACTTCGGTGATGCGATCTATGGTAAACAAAATGCAGAACGCCGTGATTTCGTTGCACAAAACAAAGCGAAATTTGGTAAAACATTCATCGTTTTACCTAACCCGAACTACGGTGGTTTTGAAGGCGGCTTAGCGAAAGATTACTTCAAAGGTGATTCAAGTAGCAAAGTGAAAGCGCGTTTAGATGCAATTAAAGCTTGGGATGGTAAATAATTCCCTTCTTGAGATAAAGCAACACCCGCAGAGATGCGGGTGTTTTGTTTTAGTCGAAAAGTGCGGTCTATTTTCGCATCATTTTTTCTTTATGCGCTGCGAAGTCACCACCTTTAGCAAGCATGCGAAGCTGTAAGATAACGCGTTCTTTTAACAAATCTTGTTCAGCTTTGGTCATATCTAAGGCATTAGAGCCCGCCGTGAATACGATGGTTACCATGCCTTCTGCTTGTACATAAGAGACATATTGAGAGTAGTGATTTTTCTTCGCAATGTATTCAGCTAATTCATCGACAAAGTGTTTGATTTCACGGGCGGCTGCAGTACGGAACGCTTGAGAGGTTCCCGAACTTTCACGTAAAAGCAAACGGAACACGTTGGTGCTGTGAGTGATAAATTCAAAAAAGGTTTCAACAGAAACACGGATGACACTACCGCCGGCATCAATGCGCTTACGTGCTTGACGCATTAATTGGCGAAGCGTTAAGCCAGCCTCATCAACCATTTCTAATCCGAGCTCATCCATATCGCTAAAGTGGCGATAGAAAGAAGTTGGAGCAATACCTGCTTCACGCGCAACTTCACGTAAGCTTAAATTAGAAAAGCTTTTTTCTGCACTCAACTGATTGAACGCTGCGTCAATTAAGGCTCGACGGGTTTTTTCTTTTTGAATTGCTCGAACGCCTGCCATTTGGTTTTCCTCAGTCTATGATGAATTATTTTTTATTCGCTAAAATTGATTTAACTTGTTCACTGATCGCATTTGCAACGCGTTCGTAACGATTACGTAGTGGTGATCCTGGACGGTAAACAAGCGCAATAGTACGAGCGGGTTCTGGTGAATGGCAAGGAATATATTTTACGCCTTTACGTGTGCCTTCATTTAATACAGCAAGTTCTGGCATAAAGGTAATACCTGCATTGGCTGCCACCATATTACGTAAGGTTTCTAGACTCGTCGCTTGGAAGTGAGAATCTTCTTTCGCTCCTGCCGTAAAACAATAATCTAACGCCTGATTACGTAAGCAGTGCCCATCATCTAACATGAGCATTTCTTGCCCTTTTAGGGTATTCATGGCAATTTTGCTTTCTGAAGCCCATGGATGTTCTTCTGAAACAGCGAGTAACATTTTTTCATCAAAAATGGGTACTTCGATAAAGGCTTCAGTTTCAGGTACACGAGCCACAATTGCACAATCTAGGCGACCCGTTTCTAATTGTTCTAATAATTGATGCGTTTGAGCTTCGTAAAGAAATACTTCAAGATCAGGGAAAGTTTCTTTTAATGTTGGTACAATGTAAGGAAGTAGATAAGGGCCAACAGTAGGGATGAGTCCAATGTGTAATGGACCTGTCATTTCTTTACCTTGATTGCTTGCCATTTCTTTAAGTAATTTTACTTCACGTAATACAGTGCGAGCTTGCTCAACAAGCAACATACCTGATTGCGTGAAAAGCACTTTACGGCTAGTACGTTCAAGTAAAATAATGCCTAACTCATCTTCGAGTTTGCGGATTTGACCACTTAAAGTCGGTTGGCTAACATTGCAAGAATCTGCTGCACGACGGAAATGTTTGAATTCAGAAAGAGCAACTAAGTATTCTAAATCACGAATATTCATAGGGTTCTCACTTTATAGAATATGTCAATTAAAAGGATAGAATTAATTGATTGTAACTATATCACAAAACTTTCTATAATGCCTATCAAGTTTTTAAGGCAAATTCATTTAACTAACAGAGGAGACACATTATGTCTAATATGGAAGGAAAAAAAGTCCCACAAGTTACATTTCGTACTCGTCAAGGTGATCAATGGGTTGATGTGACTACATCTGAATTATTTGATAACAAAACAGTTGTTGTTTTCTCATTACCAGGTGCGTTCACGCCAACTTGTTCATCTTCTCACTTACCACGTTATAACGAGCTTGCGCCCGTTTTCAAACAACATGGTGTAGATGATATTTTAGTTGTATCAGTAAATGATACGTTTGTGATGAATGCGTGGAAAGAAGCTGAAGAAGCACATAACGTAAAATTCATTCCAGATGGTAACGGTACCTTCACTGAAGGTATGGGCATGTTAGTTGGAAAAGATGATTTAGGTTTTGGTAAACGTTCTTGGCGTTATTCTATGCTCGTGAAAAATGGCGTAGTGGAAAAAATGTTTATTGAACCAAATGAACCAGGCGATCCATTTAAAGTATCAGATGCAGATACCATGTTGAAATACATTGCACCAAATTACCAAGTGCAAGAATCAATCTCAATCTTCACTAAACCTGGTTGCCCATATTGTGCGAAAGCAAAACAACTTTTACGCGATAAAGGTTTAAGCTTTGAAGAAATCGTATTAGGTCACGATGCAACAATCGTGAGTGTACGTGCAGTTTCTGGTCGTTCAACTGTGCCACAAGTATTCATTGGTGGTAAACACATCGGCGGTAGCGACGATTTAGAAAAATACTTTGCATAATTGATTGCAGGTAGGAATTTTTTATATTTTTGATTATTAGGAACATAATTTAAAAGGGAGCGAAAGCTCCCTTTTTTGTTGTCTATTGTCTTGTTATGTTCTTAAGCGTTAAAACCAATGTAGCAAACTGAGATTAAAACGACATAAAAAACGACCGCACTTAACAGTAATAATTTTACGGCTAGTTTTGGTTTATGTTGATGCAATTTATAAAGTAAACGCGCAATTAAGACTAAAACAAAGGGATAAACCCAAAAGATAATAGAGAAAAGATCGATCTGAAAACCGCTCAGTGTAGGGTTTTTTACAAAAGCAGTAGAAAGCAGAGAGGCCATAGGCCACAGTAAAATGGGTAAACAAAATGCCGCAAGTCCCCAAGTGAAGCCACTAAATCCTGTCGGCATAGTTTGTTTTTTCATAATGAACCTTATATGATGAACAAAAATTAAATGAAAAAGGAATATAGCAAATGCAGCCTTTATTTGGTAGCGAAACTGATGGGATTCAAGAGAGAAAATTGGTGAAACGTCTATTAAGAAAGAAAAAAATTACGTTTATTTTGACCGCACTTTGCGCGTTGATTTATCTTTTGCAGAATATCGGATTTGAAGAGCCAATTATGGATTTATTCCATTATCCGGCTTATTCTTGGGAAGATCAGGAAGTATGGCGCTATTTCACTCATGCTATTGTTCATTTGTCGGTACCGCATATTTTATTTAATCTTTCGTGGTTTTGGTTATTCGGTGGCGCGATTGAACGCCGATTTGGTTCTCTCCATTTTTTATTATTAGTTTTAGTCTCTGCTGCAGTGAGTGGCGCTGTACAGAATTATTTTACCGGTCCCGCCTTTTTCGGGCTATCTGGTGTGGTTTATGCCGTGTTAGGTTATGTGTTGGTGGTGGACAAATTGCACCCGCATAGTTTTGACTTACCAGAAGGCTTTTTTACAATGTTACTGGTAGGGCTTGTATTTGGCTTTATTAGTCCGCTTTTTGGTATTAATATAGGGAACGCTGCCCACATTTCAGGCTTTATCTTAGGATTGGTTTGGGGATTTCTGCAGAGTAAAATTAAAGCTAAATCGTTTAGCTAATTCAAATTTATAGGCATTTATATGAAGCAATCATTACGCCATCAGAAAATAATTGAGCTTGTAAAGCTAAAAGGATATGCCAGCACTGAAGAGCTGGTTATAGAACTGGAAGTCAGCCCTCAGACTATTCGACGCGATCTGAATATCCTTGCAGAACAAGATTTAATTCGTCGTCATCATGGTGGTGCCGCTCCTTCTTCTACCGCAGAAAACTCTGATTACATTGAACGTAAACAATTTTTCCCTTCTCAAAAAAGCGCCATTGCTCGCGAAGTGGCAAAACGTATTCCAAACGGTGCATCCTTATTTATTGATATTGGTACCACGCCTGAAGCGGTAGCTAGCGCCCTGTTAAATCATGAACGGTTACGCATTGTGACGAATAATATCAATGCGGCTCATTTATTACGACAAAATGAAACCTTTGATATTACGATGGCAGGTGGCTCCTTACGTAAGGATGGTGGAATCATTGGTGAGGCAACGGTTAATTTTATTTCGCAATTCCGGTTAGACTTTGGAATTCTGGGCATTAGTGCAATAGACCTTGATGGTTCATTGTTGGACTATGATTACCATGAAGTCCAAGTTAAACGAGCCATTATAGAAAGCTCGCGTCAAACGCTATTAGCGACCGACCATTCGAAATTCTCTCGACAAGCGATTGTGCGTTTAGGGGAGCTTAAAGATGTAGATTATCTTTTCACTGATGATGTGCCAAAACAAATTGCGGATTATTTAGAAAATAGCAATACAAGGTTAGTGATTTGCAAATGATAGAAATAGGAAGTGCGGCCAAAATTGACCGCACTTTTTTGGTAAGCATCCATGCCTAGCCACTGCTGTTTCGACCAATTCAAAATTAACTTCATTCACCCAACCTCCTTATTGATGTGAGATGAAACTAATTTTGCTGCAATAGTTGTTAAATTTTAGGGATACAAATGGAGGGCAAATCATTCGACTGCCAATTCTTTATTTAGGACAACGGGGAAGGTTTGCTTGAAGAGTCAAGAAAGACTAGAGCTTGATAGATCAAGTGGGTACATCGAGATCCCTCTCTAAATGTAATTTATTTATACTGCTGTTTTGGTAAAAAGGGAATCTTAAAATTATAAATATGTGATCGAGATCACAAATTAAATGCAAAAAGAAAGCTGCTTATTTTTGTTTAAAAAATAAGCAGCTATTTTATTGGTTTTATCGATTTAAATTCACCGCGCCTTCGTAACCAAGTTGTCGCCAAGCTTCATAAACTGCAACAGCTACCGAGTTTGATAAGTTCATACTGCGGCTATTTGCTGTCATTGGGATACGGATTTTTTGTTCCATTGGCATCTTATCCAAAATAGACATTGGAATACCACGGGTTTCTGGGCCAAACATTAAATAATCCCCTAATTCAAATTGCACTTCACTATGCGCAGGGCCGCCTTTAGTGGTGAGGGCAAAAAGACGTTTCGGTTTTTCGCTTTCTAAAAAGGCTTCAAAGGTTTTATGTTTTTTGATTTCAGCAAATTCATGATAATCCAAGCCGGAACGACGTAATTTTTTATCATCCCAGGTAAAGCCAAGTGGCTCGATTAAATGAAGTCGAAAGCCAGTGTTGGCACAAAGACGAATAATATTTCCCGTATTTTGAGGAATTTCAGGTTCGTATAACACAATATCTAACATAATGATTTCCTAATCTTTTTGATACAGACGGTAACTTACCATACCTGTGGTTTTTTCTTTCAGTAATTGCCAATTGTCAGGCACGCTAAGTGGTTTGTCTTTTTCTGTTTCAACATAAATCAACGCATGAGGTAACAGCCAATTTTTTTCTTCTAAAAGGGCTATTGCTTGTTCTGCTAAACCAAAATGGAAAGGTGGATCTAAAAATACCACATCAAAGTGCGGTTGATTTTGCGCTTGTTTTAAAAATTCTAAGCTATTTTGATTAATCACTTGGGCTTGTTCAGCTGGCGTTTTTAGCGTTTGCAAATTTTTTTTTAATTGATTCGCTACGGTTTTATCCAACTCTAAAAACGTTACCTGTTTCGCTTGTCGAGAAAGAGCCTCAAAGCCAAGTGAGCCACTGCCTGCAAAGCAATCAAGACAATGGCTATCCACAATGTAAGGCATCAACCAGTTGAATAAGGTTTCTTTTACGCGATCGCCTGTTGGACGCAAACCTTCAGCATTTAAAACCGGTAATTTTCGTCCACGCCAAAGACCCGCGATGATTCGAACTTCGCCTTTGGCATTTTGAACTTGCATTTTTTTCATAAAGAAACAGATTTTTAGTGAAAATTGTGCTTAGTTTAGACGATTTTTTGCTAGAATAGGCAGTATTTTTTACAGATTTGTGTTTAAGAGAAGAATTTATGTCAGAAGAAAAGAAAAAAGGTGGATTTTGGGCCTCCCTTTTTGGTCGCAATAAAAAGCAAGAAGAACAAAAAATTGAGCCAATTATTGAAGAGCCATCTGTCGAACCTGCCGATGTTTCACCTGAGGAAGAAATTGTTCACGCTGAAGAGAACGTTCAATTAGAACAAGTTGAACAGGAAGAATTACAGGAATTAGCTGAACAACTGCAAGAAGATAAAGCAGAAGAGGTCGTTGTTGAGCACCTTGAACCTATTGTCGAAGAAGTGATTTCACCTGAAAGTGCGGTCAATGTTGAACCTGTTTTAGATACACCGGTGATTGAAACAATTGACGAAGAAACAGTAAAAACAGAAGAAATTTCAACCGCACTTCCTACAGCAGAGCCAGCAGAAAGCATTATTGAACAAGATAATGTCATTGAAGATCTTCCTGTGGTTGAAGCTGAGATTGAGCCTGAAATTGTTGACGATGTTAAAGACGAATTACGTTCAGATATCAATACCGAAACGCAAGAAAAACCAAGTGAAGGTGGCTTTTTCAGTCGTTTAGTCAAAGGCTTACTCAAAACCAAACAAAATATTGGTGCGGGTTTCCGTTCTTTCTTTTTAGGCAAGAAAATTGATGATGATTTGTTTGATGAGTTGGAAGAGCAACTTTTGATTGCGGATATTGGCGTACCAACAACCAATAAAATCATTAAGAATTTAACGGAGCATGCAAGTCGTAAACAATTACAAGATGCGGAATTACTTTACCAACAACTTAAAGTTGAAATGGCGGAGATCTTAAAACCTGTCGCGCAGCCGCTAGTTATTGATACCACTAAAAAACCGTATGTTATTTTAATGGTTGGCGTGAATGGTGTAGGTAAAACAACCACAATTGGTAAGTTGGCTCGTAAATTCCAAAATGAAGGTAAATCAGTCATGTTAGCGGCAGGGGATACTTTCCGTGCGGCAGCAGTAGAACAACTTCAAGTATGGGGTGAACGTAATAATATCCCGGTGGTGGCACAAAGTACAGGGTCAGATTCTGCGTCGGTGATTTTTGATGCGATGCAATCTGCCGCAGCACGTAACATTGATATTTTAATTGCGGATACGGCAGGACGTTTACAAAATAAAAATAATCTCATGGATGAATTGAAGAAAATTGTTCGCGTCATGAAAAAATACGATGAAACCGCACCGCACGAAATTATGCTTACTCTTGATGCGGGTACAGGACAAAATGCAATTAGCCAAGCTAAACTCTTTGATGAAGCAGTTGGACTAACCGGTATCTCATTAACCAAGTTAGACGGTACAGCAAAAGGTGGGGTAATTTTCGCCATTGCAGATCAGTTTAATTTACCAATTCGTTATATTGGTGTGGGTGAAAAGATTGAAGATTTACGCGAATTTAATGCAGAAGAATTTATTGAAGCATTGTTTGTTCACGAAAATGAAGAATAAAAAGGAATAATAAAGTGATTCGATTTTCAAATGTCTCTAAAGCTTATCACGGTGCGACTCAGCCGGCCTTGCAGGGTTTGAATTTTCATCTTCCTGTCGGAAGTATGACTTATCTTGTTGGGCATTCTGGCGCGGGTAAAAGTACCTTGCTTAAATTAATCATGGGAATGGAAAAGGCGAATGCTGGAAATATTTGGTTTAATGGTCATGATATTACGCGTTTGTCTAAATATGAAATCCCATTTTTACGTCGTCAAATCGGTATGGTTCACCAAGATTATCGTTTATTAACGGATCGTAGCGTGGTAGAAAATGTGGCGCTGCCATTGATTATTGCTGGCATGAACCCGAAAGAAGCACATACACGTGCATTGGTTGCATTAGATCGTGTGGGCTTACGTAGTAAAGCGAATTATATGCCGCCACAAATCTCAGGTGGGGAACAACAACGTGTAGATATCGCACGCGCAATCGTACATAAACCGCAACTTTTATTAGCGGATGAGCCGACAGGCAATCTTGATGATGAACTTTCCTTAGGGATTTTTAATCTTTTTGAAGAGTTTAATCGTTTAGGGGTGACAGTCTTGATTGCGACACACGATATCAATTTAATTCAAAAAAAACCAAAACCATGTCTTGTACTTGAACAAGGCTATTTACGCTATTAAGGATAAAAAATGACAAGACGTATTGATGCTTCTTTTGGCGTGCAAACTGCCTATACTTTGCGTTCTGTTTGGGGCGATTTGGTAAAACGTAAATTTGGTACATTGCTAACGATTTTAGTCATTGCCGTGTCTTTAACGATTCCAACGGTGAGCTATTTGTTATGGAAAAATTTACATTTAGCAACGACTCAATTTTATCCGGAAAGCGAACTCACAATCTATTTACATAAAAATTTAAGTGAAGAAGATGCTAACTTGGTGGTGGAAAAAATCCGTCAGCAAGAAGGTGTGGAATCGTTAAATTATGTTTCTCGTCAAGACAGTTTGAAAGAATTTAAAAGTTGGTCTGGTTTTGGTGAAGAGTTAGAAATTTTAGATGACAACCCATTGCCGGCTGTGGTGATGGTGAAACCCTCTAAAGCGTTTAATGAATCAGAAAAACGAGCTGAGTTACGCGCAAATTTAAATAAAATTAAAGGTGTGCAGGAAGTTCGACTAGATAACGATTGGATGGAAAAATTGACTGCACTTTCATGGTTGTTTGCGCACGTAGCAATTTTCTGCACGGTGTTAATGACAATAGCTGTATTCCTCGTTATCGGAAATAGCATTCGTTCTGATGTTTATAGTAGCCGTGCAAGTATTGATGTGATGAAGCTATTAGGTGCAACGGATCAATTTATTCTTCGCCCTTATCTTTACACTGGTATGATTTATGCAGTGTTAGGTGGATTTGTCGCAGCCGTATTTAGTAGTCTTATTGTGGGTTACTTTACTTCAGCCGTGAAGTATGTGACGGATATCTTTGCGGTCACCTTTGAGCTCAATGGATTAGGTGTAGGCGAGCTGATCTTCTTATTAGTAAGTTGCTTGATTATGGGTTATGTTGGTGCATGGATTGCAGCAACAAGACATATTGCAATGTTAGATAACAAACTATAGATTCATTTATATTAAAGTGCGGTCATTTTTTGTCGTGTTTTCAGCTGAAAAACATTCGGGAAAATGACCGCACTTTTTTGTATATGGAAATTAATTGAACAAAAAGCTTGCATAATTAGGTGTTTTTGTGTAATATCCACGGGCTTTCAGATATTGAAAGCCGTTTAATGTAATCATTTATTAAACGAGTATTACGATATGTAATACTAACAATGTTTCCGATTTGGAGACTATATAACAGGTAACTTACACCTCCTTTTCTATTTTGAAGTTAGAATTGTGATTGGTGTTAGTTTTTTATTAGCTAAATTTTATTGGAGCTCTGGTCTAATGCAGAACCAAAGAATCCGTATCCGCTTAAAAGCTTTCGATCACCGTTTGATCGATCAATCTACTGCGGAGATCGTAGAAACAGCTAAACGTACTGGTGCACAAGTTCGTGGTCCAATCCCTTTACCAACTCGTAAAGAGCGTTTCACCGTGTTGATTTCTCCACACGTGAACAAAGACGCGCGTGATCAATACGAAATTCGTACACACAAACGTTTAGTAGATATCGTAGAGCCAACAGAAAAAACTGTTGATGCATTAATGCGTTTAGATTTGGCTGCCGGCGTGGACGTGCAGATCAGCCTAGGTTAATTAAGAGGTTATTACAATGATTGGTTTAGTCGGTCGTAAAGTTGGTATGACCCGTATCTTCAATGAAGACGGTGTTTCTGTACCAGTTACCGTTATCGAAATCGAAGCCAACCGCGTAACTCAAGTTAAAACTCTTGAAAACGATGGCTATACTGCAGTTCAAGTTACTACTGGTTCTAAAAAAGCGAATCGTGTAACTAAACCTGAAGCAGGCCATTTCGTGAAAGCAGGTGTTGAAGCTGGTCGCGGTTTATGGGAATTTCGTACTGAAGGTGAAGAATTCACTTTAGGTCAAGAAATCAATGTTGACATCTTTGCAGATGTTAAAAAAGTAGATGTTACTGGTACTTCTAAAGGTAAAGGTTTCCAAGGTGGTGTTAAACGTTGGAACTTCCGTACTCAAGATGCTACACACGGTAACTCTTTATCACATCGTGTACTTGGTTCTATTGGTCAAAACCAAACTCCAGGTCGTGTGTTTAAAGGTAAAAAAATGGCAGGACATTTAGGTGCTGAGCGTGTAACCGTTCAATCACTTGAAGTTGTTCGTGTAGATGCTGAGCGTAAATTGCTATTAGTAAAAGGTTCTGTACCTGGTGCTATCAATGGCGATGTTATCGTTAAGCCGGCAGTTAAAGCATAAGTCTAGGAGATAGAGATGGAATTACAAGTTGTAGGTGCAAACGCACTAACTGTTTCTGAAACTACCTTCGGACGTGAGTTTAACGAAGCTTTGATTCACCAAGTTGTTGTTGCTTATGCAGCAGGTGCTCGTCAAGGTACTCGTGCGCAAAAAACTCGTGCTGAAGTGTCTGGTTCAGGTAAAAAACCTTGGCGTCAAAAAGGTACAGGTCGTGCTCGTTCTGGTGATATCAAATCACCAATCTGGCGTTCTGGTGGTACAACCTTCGCGGCAAAACCACAAGATCACAACCAAAAAGTGAACAAGAAAATGTACCGTGGTGCTATCAAAAGCATTCTTTCTGAATTAGTTCGTCAAGACCGTTTGGTTGTTGTTGAAAAATTCGAATTAGATGCACCAAAAACTAAAGTATTAGTACAAAAATTAAAAGATTTAGCAGTTGAAGATGCGTTAATTATCACAGCAAGTTTAGATGAAAATCTATTCTTAGCGGCACGTAACTTATATAAAGTTGATGTACGTGATGTTCAAGGTATCGATCCAGTTAGCTTAATCGCTTTCGATAAAGTGATTGTTACTGTTGATGCTGTGAAACAAATTGAGGAGATCCTAGCATGAGTCAAGAACGTTTGCTAAGCGTGCTACGTGCACCGCACATCTCTGAAAAAGCAACTAACAATGCTGAAAAATCTAACACTGTTGTACTTAAAGTTGCTTTAGATGCGAACAAAGCTGAAATTGCTGCTGCTGTTGCTCAATTATTTGAAGTAAAAGTTGACTCAGTTCGTACTGTGGTTGTTAAAGGTAAAACTAAACGCCGTGGTAACAAAATGGGTCGTCGCAGCGACTGGAAAAAAGCTTATGTAACTTTAGCCGAAGGCCAAAACTTGGACTTCGTGGACAGTGCAGAGTAATCGGAGGAAATTAGAGAATGGCTATCGTTAAATGTAAGCCGACCTCCGCTGGTCGTCGTCACGTTGTTAAAATCGTGAACCCTGAATTATACAAGGGTAAACCTTACGCGCCTCTTCTAGATACTAAATCTAAAACTGGTGGTCGTAACAATTATGGTCGTATTACCACTCGCCACATCGGTGGTGGTCATAAACAACATTACCGTTTAATCGATTTCAAACGTAACAAGTTAGATATCCCAGCGGTTGTTGAACGTTTAGAATATGATCCAAACCGTTCAGCTAACATTGCTTTAGTGCTTTATAAAGATGGTGAACGCCGTTATATCTTAGCACCTAAAGGTTTGTCAGTTGGCGATCAAATCCAATCTGGCGTTAACTCACCAATTAAAGTGGGTAACTCATTACCAATGCGTAATATCCCAGTTGGTTCAACAGTACATAACGTTGAATTAAAACCAGGTAAAGGCGGTCAAATCGCTCGTTCTGCTGGTGCTTATGTACAAATCATCGCTCGTGAAGGCAACTACGTAACTTTACGTTTACGTTCAGGCGAAATGCGTAAAGTATTAGCTGAATGTGTTGCTACAATCGGTGAAGTTGGTAACTCAGAACATATGCTTCGCGTATTGGGTAAAGCTGGTGCTAACCGCTGGAGAGGTATTCGCCCTACAGTTCGTGGTACTGCAATGAACCCAGTAGATCACCCACACGGTGGTGGTGAAGGTCGTAACTTTGGTAAACACCCAGTAACTCCTTGGGGCGTTCAAACTAAAGGTAAGAAAACTCGTCACAACAAACGTACTGATAAATATATCGTACGTCGTCGTGGCAAATAATTTAAATTAATAAGAGGATAAGCCATGCCACGTTCTCTCAAGAAAGGTCCTTTCCTTGACCTACACTTGTTGAAGAAGGTAGAGAAGGCGGTGGAAAGCGGGGATAAAAAACCAATCAAAACTTGGTCCCGTCGTTCAATGATCATTCCTTCAATGATCGGATTGACCATCGCAGTCCATAATGGTCGTCAGCACGTTCCTGTTTATGTATCTGATGAAATGATCGGCCATAAATTAGGTGAATTTGCACCGACTCGTACATACCGCGGTCACGCGGCAGATAAGAAAGCTAAGAAATAAGAGGTAAATAGATGGAAACTATCGCAAAACATCGTTACGCTCGCACTTCTGCCCAAAAAGCTCGCTTAGTTGCCGATTTAATTCGTGGTAAAAAAGTTGCGCAAGCATTAGAAATTTTAACTTTTACTAACAAAAAAGCTGCGGCTTTAGTTAAAAAAGTATTAGAGTCTGCTATTGCTAACGCAGAGCATAATGATGGTGCAGATATCGATGATCTTAAAGTTGCTAAAATCTTCGTTGACGAAGGTCCTAGCATGAAACGTGTTATGCCACGTGCTAAAGGTCGTGCAGATCGTATTTTAAAACGTACTAGCCACATCACTGTGGTTGTGTCAGATCGTTAATAAGTAGAGGAATAGCAATGGGTCAAAAAGTAAATCCAAATGGTATTCGCCTAGGTATTGTAAAACCTTGGAACTCTACTTGGTTCGCGAATACACAAGATTTCGCCGACAATCTTGACGGTGACTTCAAAGTACGCAAATTCTTAACTAAAGAATTAGCAAACGCTTCGGTTTCACGTATTACTATTGAGCGTCCAGCGAAAAGTATTCGTGTAACAATTCACACAGCTCGCCCTGGTATCGTTATCGGTAAAAAAGGTGAAGATGTTGAAAAATTACGTAACGCAGTATCTCAAATCGCTGGCGTTCCGGCTCAAATCAACATTGCTGAAGTGAAAAAACCGGAATTAGATGCAAAATTAGTTGCAGATAGCATCGCTTCTCAATTAGAACGTCGTGTAATGTTCCGTCGTGCTATGAAACGTGCGGTACAAAGCGCAATGCGTTTAGGTGCTAAAGGTATCAAAGTTGAAGTTAGCGGTCGTTTAGGTGGTGCAGAAATCGCACGTTCTGAATGGTATCGTGAAGGTCGTGTACCTCTACATACTCTTCGTGCGGACATCGATTATAACACTGCAGAAGCTCATACTACATACGGCGTAATCGGCGTTAAAGTATGGATCTTCAAAGGTGAAATTTTGGGTGGAATGGCTGCAGTTGCGCAATCAGAACAACAACCTGCCGACAAGCCTAAAAAGGCTCCGCGTGGCAAAGGTCGTAAGTAAGGAGAAACGCTAAATGTTGCAACCAAAACGTACAAAATTCCGTAAAGTTCACAAAGGCCGTAACCGTGGTATCGCGGGTGGTACTGAAGTTAGTTTCGGTACATTCGGGTTAAAAGCAGTTGGTCGTGGTCGTTTAACCGCTCGTCAAATTGAAGCGGCTCGTCGTGCAATGACACGTGCAGTTAAACGTCAAGGTAAAATCTGGATCCGTGTTTTCCCAGATAAACCAATTACTGAAAAACCATTAGAAGTCCGTATGGGTAAAGGTAAAGGTAACGTTGAGTACTGGGTAGCCTTAATCCAACCGGGTAAAGTACTTTATGAAATGGATGGTGTGTCAGAAGAGATCGCAAGACAAGCATTTGCATTAGCAGCTGCTAAATTGCCAATCAAGACTACCTTCGTAACTAAGACGGTGATGTAATGAAAGCTCAAGATTTACGTACAAAAAGTGTTGAAGAGCTGAATAATGAATTAGTGAACCTTTTAGGTGAACAATTCAAGTTGCGTATGCAAACAGCCACCGGTCAGCTTCAACAAACCCATCAGGCTAAACAAGTGCGTCGTGATATCGCACGCGTTAAAACCATTTTAACTGAGAAGGCGGGTGAGTAATGACTGATAAAATTCGTAGCGTACAAGGTAAAGTTGTTAGCGACAAAATGGAAAAATCTTTCGTTGTTGCTATTGAACGTAAGGTAAAACACCCGTTATACGGTAAATTTATCCGTCGTACAACTAAATTACACGTACACGATGAGAACAACGAAGCCAAATTAGGTGATGTAGTAGAGATTCGCGAATGTCGTCCTCTCTCTAAAACCAAATCTTGGACTTTAGTTCGTGTTGTTGAGAAAGCAGTTATTGCTTAATTAACAAATTAAAAAATAAAAGCCAATGGTTATGCCGTTGGCTTTTTTCTTTCCAAGACTTGCTAAAAAGTCATAAAAATTTGACCGCACTTTAAATACGCTAATTTAAGCGTAAAATTTTGATTGCGTTTCTAGCTTGATTTTGGTAAACTCCGCCACCTATCCGCCATATATCTTTATAAGGCATGGATAGGTTCGTCCCGCAAGGGTGTATTATTAACTTAACGGAGCATAAAATATGATCCAAGAACAGACTATGCTGGATGTTGCCGATAACTCTGGTGCTCGCAGCGTAATGTGTATCAAGGTTCTAGGTGGATCGCACCGTCGTTATGCTGCTATTGGTGATATCATCAAAGTTACTGTGAAAGAAGCAATTCCACGCGGTAAAGTTAAAAAAGGTGATGTATTAAAAGCAGTTGTTGTGCGCACCAAGAAGGGTGTTCGTCGCCCAGACGGATCAGTCATTCGCTTCGATGGTAACGCTTGTGTAATTTTAAACAATAACACAGAGCAACCAATCGGTACTCGTATTTTTGGACCGGTGACTCGTGAACTTCGTTCTGAGAAATTCATGAAGATCATTTCTTTGGCACCAGAAGTACTGTAAGGAGAAGTGAGAAATGGCTGCAAAAATTCGTCAAAACGATGAAGTAATCGTACTTGCCGGTAAAGACAAAGGCAAGCGTGGCAAGGTAACTAAAGTGTTACCAAACGGTAAAGTGTTTGTTGAAGGTATCAACATCATCACTAAACATGAAAAACCAGTTCCTGCTTTAGGACAAGCTGGTGGTTTAGTGAAAAAAGAAGCAGCTATTGATGCTTCTAATGTTGCGATTTTCAATCCAAAAACAAACAAAGCTGACCGTGTAGGTTTTAGATTCGAAGACGGCAAAAAAGTACGTTTCTTCAAATCTAACAATGAAATTATCTAACAAACTGGAGTAATGCGATGGCGAAACTGCATGATTACTACAGAGATCAAGTAGTAAACGAGTTAAAAAATAAATTCGGCTACAAATCTGTCATGCAAGTCCCACGAATCGAAAAGATTACCCTGAATATGGGTGTGGGTGAAGCATTGACCGATAAGAAATTGCTAGACAACGCAGTAGCGGACTTAGCAGCAATTAGCGGTCAAAAACCTTTAGTAACTAAAGCTCGTAAATCTGTTGCTGGCTTTAAAATCCGTCAGGGATATCCAATCGGTTGTAAAGTAACACTACGCGGTGAGCGTATGTGGGAGTTCTTTGAACGTTTAATTACAATTGCTGTTCCACGTATTCGCGACTTCCGCGGTTTAAGCGCGAAATCATTTGATGGTCGTGGTAACTACAGCATGGGTGTGCGTGAACAAATCATCTTCCCTGAAATCGATTACGATAAAGTAGATCGTGTACGTGGTTTAGATATCACTATCACAACTACTGCTAAGAATGATGAAGAAGGTCAAGCACTACTTGCTGCCTTTAATTTCCCATTCCGTAAATAAGGCAGGTTATAATGGCAAAACAATCAATGAAAGCACGCGATGTAAAACGCGTTAAATTGGCTGAAAAATTCTTCGCTAAACGTGCAGAATTAAAGAAAATCATTTCTGATGTCAATGCCTCTGACGAAGATCGTTGGAATGCAGTGTTAAAATTACAAACTTTACCACGTGATTCTAGCCCTAGTCGTCAACGTAACCGTTGCCGCCAAACTGGACGTCCTCACGGCGTTTTACGTAAGTTTGGTTTAAGCCGTATTAAGGTTCGTGAAGCTGCTATGCGCGGCGAGATCCCTGGCCTTAGAAAAGCGAGCTGGTAATATACCACTTTATTTTGGAATCGGAGAAAAAGTACAATGAGTATGCAAGATCCAATCGCAGATATGCTGACCCGTATTCGTAACGGTCAAGCTGCGAACAAAGTTGCAATCAATATGCCTTCTTCCAAGCTAAAAGTGGCAATTGCCAACGTATTAGCTGCTGAAGGTTATATCGAAAGCGTTAAAGTTTTAGAAGGTGCAAAACCTGAATTGGAAATTACTTTAAAATATTTCCAAGGCAAACCGGTTGTAGAAAGCATCCAACGTGTAAGCCGTCCAGGCCTTCGTATTTACAAACGTAAAGACGAATTACCAAAAGTTATGGGTGGTTTAGGTGTTGCTGTAATTTCTACATCTAAAGGTGTTATGACTGACCGTGCAGCTCGTCAAGCGGGCTTAGGCGGTGAGATCATCTGTTACGTAGCTTAATAGAGGGGTAGGAAAATGTCTCGTGTTGCAAAGGCACCTGTTAATATTCCTGCCGGCGTTGAAGTTAAACTCGACGGTCAGCTATTAACAGTAAAAGGAAAAAATGGCGAGTTATCTCGCACAATTCATCACTCAGTTGAAGTTAAACAAGATAATGGTCAATTTACTTTCACTCCACGTGAAGGTTTTGTTGAAGCGAATGCTCAATCGGGTACAGCTCGAGCATTAGTTAATGCAATGGTTATCGGTGTTACTGAAGGCTTCACTAAGAAATTACAATTAGTGGGTGTTGGTTACAGAGCTCAAGTTAAAGGCAACGTAGTTGCATTAAGCTTAGGTTTCTCTCACCCTGTGGAGCACACTTTACCAGCAGGTATTACTGCTGAATGCCCTTCACAAACGGAAATCGTTTTAAAAGGTGCTGACAAGCAGTTAATTGGTCAAGTTGCAGCAGATATTCGCGCTTATCGCCGTCCTGAACCTTATAAAGGTAAAGGTGTACGTTACTCTGATGAAGTAGTACGTATGAAAGAGGCTAAGAAGAAATAATTAAGGTAACACTATGGATAAGAAATCAGCTCGTATCCGTCGTGCAGCTCGTGCACGTCATATGATGAGAGAGCAAGGTGTAACTCGTCTAGTTATTCACCGTACTCCGCGTCATATCTATGCACAAGTTATTGCACCAAACGGTTCAGAAGTGCTTGCCGCTGCTTCAACTGTTGAAAAAGCAATTCGTGAGCAAGTTAAATATACCGGTAATAAAGATGCCGCAGCAGTAGTAGGTAAACTTGTTGCTGAGCGCGCATTAGCAAAAGGCGTTAAAGACGTTGCTTTTGACCGTTCCGGTTTTAAATATCATGGTCGTGTCCAAACTTTAGCGGACGCTGCACGTGAAGCTGGTCTACAGTTCTAATGAGGTAAATTGAGATGTCAAACATCGAAAAACAAGCTGGTGAACTGCAAGAGAAGCTAATCGCAGTAAACCGTGTATCAAAAACTGTAAAAGGTGGTCGTATTATGAGCTTTACTGCTTTAACAGTAGTAGGCGATGGTAACGGTCGCGTAGGTTTTGGTTATGGTAAAGCTCGCGAAGTTCCGGCAGCGATCCAAAAAGCGATGGAAAAAGCACGTCGCAATATGATTAATGTCGCTTTAAACGAAGGTACATTACAACACCCAGTTAAAGGTGTTCACACTGGTTCTCGCGTATTTATGCAACCAGCTAGCGAAGGTACAGGTATCATCGCTGGTGGTGCAATGCGTTCAGTGTTAGAAGTTGCTGGTGTACGTAACGTTCTTTCTAAAGCGTATGGTTCAACCAACCCAATCAACGTTGTTCGTGCAACTATTGATGCATTAGCAAATATGAAATCACCAGAAATGGTTGCTGCTAAACGTGGCAAAACCGTTGATGAAATTTTGGGGTAATTGATAATGGCTAAAACTATTAAAGTAACTCAAGTTCGTAGCTCAATTGCTCGTTTACCGAAGCACAAAGCTACCTTGCGTGGTCTTGGTCTTCGCCATATGCACCATACTGTTGAGTTAATCGATACTCCGGCAGTACGTGGTATGATTAACCAAGTTTCATACATGGTTAAAGTGGAGGAGTAAGAGAATGCGTTTAAATACTCTATCTCCGGCTGAAGGTGCTAAGCACAGCGCAAAACGCCTTGGTCGTGGTATTGGTTCAGGTTTAGGAAAAACTGGTGGTCGTGGTCATAAAGGTCAAAAATCTCGTACTGGCGGCGGTGTTCGTCGTGGTTTCGAGGGTGGTCAAATGCCATTATACCGTCGTTTACCAAAATTTGGTTTCACTTCAATGAAATCAGCTGTAACTGCTGAAGTTCGTTTAAACGAATTAACAAAAGTTGAAGGAAATGTTGTCACTTTAGAAGCATTAAAAGCTGCAAACATTTTAACTAAAGATATTCAATTCGCTAAAGTTATCTTAGCTGGTGAAGTGAAATCTGCAGTTACTGTACGTGGTTTACGTGTAACTAAAGGTGCAAAAGCAGCAATCGAAGCTGCTGGCGGTTCAGTTGAGGAATAATTAGCAAATGGCTAAACAACCAGGTTATCAAAGCAGAAGTACTAATAGTGGTACTGGTGAACTAAAAAGCAGATTGCTTTTTGTATTAGGTGCACTTATCGTTTATCGTATTGGTTCTTTTATTCCGCTTCCTGGTATTGATGCCGCCGTGCTAGCTCAATTAGTTGAACAACAAAAAGGCACCATCATTGATATGTTAAACATGTTCTCTGGTGGTGCATTGAGCCGAGCATCAATTTTAGCATTAGGTATTATGCCGTATATCTCGGCATCTATCGTGATGCAATTGCTTGCGACGGTTTCCCCTGCCTTAGCAGAATTGAAAAAAGAAGGCGCAGCAGGACAAAGAAAAATCACCAAGTATACTCGTTATGCAACGGTGGTTTTTGCTACTATCCAAGCTATCGCAATTTCTACCGGTTTACCGAATATGTTGCCACAGTTAGTGCCAAATATCGGTTTTACTTTTTACTTCACTGCAGTAGTGAGTCTTGTAACCGGAACCATGTTCTTAATGTGGTTAGGTGAGCAAATTACTGAAAGAGGTATTGGTAACGGTATCTCAATTCTTGTTTTTGGTGGTATTGTTGCAGGATTGCCGCATGCAATCATCGAAACAGTTGAGCAAGCTCGTCAAGGACAAATGCATCCTTTAGTTCTTCTACTAATCGCTGCTATTGTTTTTGCAGTAACTTATTTTGTTGTCTTCGTAGAACGTGGACAACGTAGAATTCGTGTTGAATATGCTAAGCGTCAACAAGGACGTCAAATTTTAGGTGGTCATTCAACTCACTTACCATTAAAAGTTAATATGGCAAACGTAATGCCAGCAATTTTTGCTTCAAGCATTATTTTATTCCCAGCTACATTGACACAATGGTTTGGTCAGAATGATAAGTTTGAGTGGTTAAATGACTTATCAATGTTGTTGAATCCTGGACAACCTTTATATCTTCTTGTTTATGCGGTAGCGATTATTTTCTTCAGTTTCTTCTATACTGCAATGCAATATAATCCACGTGATACAGCAGATAATCTAAAAAAATCTGGTGCATTTATCCCAGGAATTAGACCAGGTGAACAAACATCACGTTACATTGATAAAGTGATGACTCGCTTAACATTAATTGGCGGTCTTTATGTAACGTTCGTATGTTTAGTCCCTTATATTATGACATCAGCATGGGATGTTAAATTCTACTTCGGTGGTACTTCCTTATTAATCGTTGTTGTTGTAATTATGGATTTTATCGTGCAAGTTCAGAGTCACTTAATGTCGTCTCAATATGAATCTGCGTTAAAAAAAGCAAACCTTAAAGGTTTTGGACAGTAATTGTTCATTTAAGTAAAAAGGATAAGCAATGAAAGTTCGTGCTTCCGTTAAGAAGATGTGTCGTAACTGTAAAATTGTTAAACGTGAAGGTGTTGTTCGCGTATTATGCAGCGACCCTAAACATAAACAACGTCAAGGTTAATTAACATTTCTTCTTGCAAAGAACCGGTTGAGTAGTTATACTACTCAACTCATTTATGTCCTTGGTATTCTGTTTGAGTATCCTGAAAACGGGCTTTTCAAGATCAGAATACCAAATTAGTTAAAATAATAGGAGTGCATAGTGGCCCGTATTGCAGGCATTAACATTCCTGATCACAAACACGCTGTAATCGCTTTAACTGCAATTTACGGTATCGGTAAAACTCGTTCTAAAAGCATTTGTGCTGCGGCGGGTATTGCTGAAGATGTTAAGATCAGCGAATTGTCTGAAGAGCAGATTGACAAACTGCGTGACGAAGTTGGTAAATTTACCGTTGAAGGTGACTTACGTCGTGAAGTAACACTAAACATCAAACGTCTTTTAGACTTAGGTTGTTACCGTGGTTTACGTCATCGTCGTAGTTTACCGGTACGTGGTCAACGTACTAAAACTAATGCGCGTACCCGTAAGGGTCCACGTAAGCCGATCAAAAAATAGTCGGGGTAAATAAAGAATGGCTAAAACACCAGTTCGTGCACGTAAACGTGTAAAAAAACAAGTTGTAGATGGCGTAGCACACATTCACGCATCTTTCAATAATACAATCGTTACCATTACTGACCGTCAAGGTAATGCTTTAGCTTGGGCTACAGCAGGTGGTTCAGGTTTCCGTGGTTCTCGTAAATCTACCCCGTTCGCTGCACAAGTTGCTGCAGAACGTTGTGCTGAAATCGTTAAAGAATTCGGCTTAAAGAACTTGGAAGTTATGGTTAAAGGTCCGGGTCCGGGTCGTGAATCAACAATCCGTGCATTAAATGCAGCGGGTTTCCGTATCACGAACATCACTGATGTGACTCCGATTCCTCATAACGGTTGTCGTCCACCGAAAAAACGTCGTGTTTAATGGCGTAATAGGATAGTTGGAGAAAGAAAATGGCAAGATATTTGGGCCCTAAACTCAAGCTCAGCCGTCGTGAAGGCACTGATTTATTCCTTAAATCAGGTGTGCGTGCGATTGATTCAAAATGTAAAATTGATACAGCACCAGGTCAACACGGTGCTCGTAAACCGCGTTTGTCTGACTATGGTAGTCAATTACGTGAAAAACAAAAAGTTCGTCGTATCTATGGTATTTTAGAGCGTCAATTCCGTAACTACTATAAAGAAGCAAACCGTTTAAAAGGTAATACTGGTGAAAACTTACTAGTATTATTAGAAGGTAGATTGGATAACGTTGTTTATCGCATGGGATTTGCTGCAACTCGCGCAGAAGCTCGTCAATTAGTGAGCCACAAAGCGATTGTCGTAAATGGTCGTGTTGTAAATATCCCATCTTTCCAAGTTTCTGTAAATGATGTCGTTGCTGTTCGTGAGAAATCTAAAAAACAAGCACGTATTAAAGCATCATTAGAATTAGCAGAACAAAGAGAAAAACCAACTTGGTTAGAAGTTGATTCTGCGAAAATGGAAGGTGTGTTCAAACGTGTTCCTGAACGTTCTGATTTATCAGCAGACATTAACGAACATCTGATCGTTGAGCTTTACTCTAAATAATAGTTAAGCTTAAAAGCAAAGAGAGGATAAAATGCAGGGTTCTGTTACAGAATTTTTAAAACCACGCTTAGTAGATATCGAGCAATTTAGCTCTACTCATGCTAAGGTGATCTTAGAACCGTTAGAGCGTGGCTTTGGTCATACTCTAGGGAATGCATTACGTCGTATCCTTCTGTCTTCAATGCCAGGTTGTGCTGTAACTGAAGTAGAAATTGATGGCGTATTGCATGAATATAGTAGTAAAGAAGGTGTTCAGGAAGATATTCTTGAAGTTCTTTTAAACCTTAAAGGTCTAGCGGTTAAAGTACAGAATAAAGATGATGTTATTCTGACATTAAATAAATCTGGAATTGGCCCTGTTGTTGCAGCAGATATCACCCACGATGGTGATGTTGAGATTGTTAATCCATCACATGTAATCTGTCACTTAACAGACGAAAACGCATCTATTAATATGCGTATTCGTGTTCAACGTGGTAGAGGTTATGTACCTGCATCTGCTCGTACTCATTCACAAAATGAAGATCGTCCAATCGGTCGTTTATTAGTAGACGCTTGTTATAGCCCGGTTGACCGTATTGCTTACAATGTTGAAGCAGCACGTGTTGAACAACGTACTGACTTAGATAAACTAGTTATCGAGTTAGAAACTAACGGGACTATTGATCCGGAAGAAGCAATTCGTCGTGCAGCAACAATTTTAGCAGAGCAACTCGATGCATTCGTTGATTTGCGTGATGTTCGTCAACCTGAAGTCAAGGAAGAAAAACCGGAATTTGATCCGATTTTATTACGTCCTGTTGATGACTTAGAGTTGACAGTTCGTTCTGCTAACTGTTTGAAAGCAGAAACAATTCACTATATCGGTGACTTAGTACAACGTACAGAAGTTGAGTTATTAAAAACGCCTAATCTTGGTAAGAAATCTCTTACTGAAATTAAAGACGTTCTCGCTTCACGTGGCTTGTCACTTGGTATGCGCCTTGAGAATTGGCCACCAGCAAGTATTGCTGAAGACTAGTTTGGTCATAGGTTAAGATTTTTCTGAGAAGGATAAGATCATGCGCCATCGTAAGAGTGGTCGTCAACTAAACCGTAATAGCAGCCATCGCCAAGCGATGTTCCGTAACTTAGCAAGTGCTTTAGTTAGTCATGAAATCATCAAGACTACTTTACCAAAAGCTAAAGAATTACGTCGTGTAGTTGAACCGTTAATTACATTAGCAAAAGAAGATAGCGTTGCAAACCGTCGTTTAGCATTCGCTCGTACTCGTAACATCGAAACTGTTGCGAAATTATTCAATGAATTAGGTCCACGTTTTGCTCAACGTGCAGGTGGTTACACCCGTATCTTAAAATGTGGTTTCCGTGCAGGTGACAACGCTCCAATGGCATACATTGAGTTAGTTGATCGTCCAGAAGTTGCAGAAGCAGCAGCGGAATAATAATTTGTTATAAAATGAAAAGGCTCACTAATGTGAGCCTTTTTTATATTTCTTTTTCTAGAATTCAGCTTCAGCTCTGAATGTCATTTTCTCACCTGTAATAGGATGAGTAATCGTAAGTTCTTCTGCATGTAAGCATAGGCGAGGTGACATCGCTTTAGATTGTGGGTGAGAATAAAATTTGTCACCTAAAATAGGATGTCCTAGTGCGAGTGTATGTAAACGTAGTTGATGTGAACGTCCTGTGATTGGTGTCAGTTTTACTCGAGTGCAGTTAGTAGGTAATCTTTCTAGAACTTCATAAAACGTGACCGCTCTTTTACCAAATACAAAATCAATGCGTTGACGCGGGCGATTTTCCCAATCACAAATCATGGGAAGATTAATTTCCCCACTATCTTGTTCTAAGTGTCCCCATACTAAAGCTTGATAATATTTCTTTGGCTCACGTTCACGAAATTGACGTTTCAACTCTTTATCTGCCGCTTTACTTAATGCAAATAGAATAATCCCACTTGTGGCCATATCTAAACGATGTGCAGGTTCACAAAATCCAAATTTCTCTTTTACCCGACTCATTGCACTGTCATAGTATTCTGGCTGATTGCCAGGGACTGAAAGTAAACCGCTTGGTTTGTTTACTACGCAGATATGATTATCTTGGTAGATAATATCTAAATACGGTTCTAAAGGGGGGTGGTATTCAATAAGTGCCATATTATTCCTTGTTTGTCACTATTACCCGAAGGCTATCTAGTCGCCAGCTTGCTTTACTTAATTCTTCTAGAGAAACTAAACGTTGTTTTTCTAATACATCAATTTCCACCTGGCGAATATTTTTATTTACTGCTTTCAAGGCTATAAGTCTATTGAGCTCAGTGCTCAATGTTTGATCGGCTAATCTACTGGCTTCTCGAATTTGAGCTTGTGCAATTTCAGTTATTTTGTGCTCGCCTAGTTTAATTAATTGCTCAATATTTGGACGAGCCATTTTGACCATTTTATTTGCAATGTCTTTGCTTAGTAGCTTAAGTTTATTTTGCAATGTATCAAAATTAACTTGTCCGGCGAGATCATTTCCTTTGCTATCCAGCAATAATCGAACTGGTGTAGGTGGAAGAAAACGATTCAGTTGCAAGCCTTTTGGTGATTGGCTTTCAATCATATAAATCAATTCAACCAGTAGCGTGCCAGCAGGCAGTTGTTTATTGACTAATAATGCCATTGCTGCTTTGCCAATGTCGCCAGAAGCGATTAAATCAATGCCTTGACGAATCATTGGGTGATCCCAGGTAAGAAATTCTAATTCCTCACGCGCAAGGGCTAGTTGTCGGTCAAAAGTTACTGTGACACCTTCTTCTTTTAGTCCTGGAAAATCAGGAACAAGCATGGTGCCTGTTGGCGTGATGACAATGCTGTTTTCACCTAAATCATCTTGTTCTACACCAATAATATCAAATAAATTCAGTGCAAAATTGACTAATTGTGGCGAATTATCTGTTTGAGCAATTTCTCCCGCAAGTCGTTGTGCCTTTTCACCACCATTAGAATTTAATTCTAACAAACGATCACGACCTTTTTCCAAGGCTAAACGCAATGCTTTTGCTTGTTTTTGCGTTTGGAGAATGAGTTGCTCAAAATCTGCTTTATTTTCTGACCGCACTTTTAATAAAGTTTCATATTGTTCAAACAATGCCATACCAATAGGGCAAGTTTGTTCAAAAGCATTTAATCCTTCATGATACCAACGTGCTAAATCTTGCTGTGCAGAACCTGATAGGCAGGGTACATAAATTTGTACATCTCGCGTTTGCCCGATGCGATCTAAACGGCCAATACATTGCTCAAGTAAGTCAGGATTTTCTGGTAAATCGAAGAGTACGAGATGGCAAGCAAATTGGAAGTTTCTCCCTTCAGAACCAATGCTTGAACTCAGTAAAACTTGTGCGCCATTATCAGTATCTGCAAAATAAGCCGCTGCACGATCTCGTTCAATAATCGACATTCTTTCATGGAAAACAGCACTGCGAATGGCTTCTTTTTCTCGTAAAATTTGCTCAAGTTGAATTGCCGTTTGTGCTGTTTTACAAATGACTAAGATTTTTTCATTTCGGTGTGATTTTAAGAAATCAATTAACCAATGAATTTTTTCATCACCCTCAGTCGCATCAATCGTTACTTGGTGATAAACCCGATGCGGGAAACCTTTTACACCTTGGCGTGTATTGCGAAATAAAATACGGCTTGTGCCATGTCTGTCGATGAGATTTTGAATGAGTTCTTGTCGCGCAGCTTGTTTCTCCTCATCATTATGACAGGCTAAAGCTTTGAATAATGATTCGACATCCTGCTCATTGAGTAAATCAGAAATATGATTTTTTTCGACCGCACTTAGCGGCTTCTCTGAGAGTAAAGATTGCACAGCATCCGCAACAGGCTGATAGTTTTCTTGCTCCTTCAAGAATGCTTGATAATCGTAAAAACGCTCATGATCAAGCAAGCGTAAACGTGCAAAATGGCTTTCCAAACCCAGTTGTTCAGGCGTTGCGGTGAGTAATAAAACAGATGGAATAGCATTCGCTAATTGTTCTACTAATAAATAAGCGGCACTTGGCGCATTTTCAGACCAAGCTAAATGATGCGCTTCATCGACAATTAAACAGTCAAATTCAGCTTCAATAGCTTGTTGTACACGATTGGGATGGGCTTTCAACCAGTCTAATGCACAGATAATTAAGCTTTCTGTACTAAATGGGTTGATAGCTTGTTCGGCAAAATCTTCACAACGTTCTTCATCAAATAATGAAAAATGTAAATTAAAACGACGAAGCATTTCAACAAGCCATTGATGTTGCAAGGTTTCAGGTACAATAATTAATACACGTTGTACTTTTTCAGTAAAAAGCTGGTTTTGCAAAATCATCCCTGCTTCAATGGTTTTACCTAACCCCACTTCATCCGCTAAGAGTACACGAGGATTGACACGATTTCCTACCTCTTGCGCGATATGAAGTTGATGAGGAATTAAACCCGCACGATTGCCTCGTAATCCACGCAAAGGCGATTGGAATTGAGCTTGTTGATGTAGAAGAGTTTGATAACGCAACGCAAAATGTTCACTGCGGTCAATTTGCGATGAAAAGAGGCGATCTTTCGCTTGGCTAAAAGAAATTATCGGAGAAAGTTCTTTTTCATTGACGATAACGTCTTCGCCTTGCGCATTTTTGACTAAATAAAATAAGAGACCATTCATTTCTTGAACATCAAGAACTTCACCTTGCCAACCTGCCTGGTGATGAAGTTGTTCCCCTTTATTCAATACAATTCGGGTTAAGGGAGCTTGTGCCACCGCATAAATTCGGGTTTCATCTGTGGCGGGAAAGTGAAGGGTAACTGAACGGAAATCTAAGTCTGTAATCATGCCTAATCCGAGGCTATTTTCTGTTTCGCTAATCCAACGTTGACCGATTGCAAATGACATCATCTTCCTCTTAATGAATCTCTTAAAATGGGGCGATATTGTAGTCTGATTATAAGGGAAAGCAAGGCATGGCCATCTAAAAGTATGAAAAATAAAGTGTGATTTATCTCACAATAATCAAATTAAATACTCGCTATGCTTTACTTTAAAAAAGTGCGGTGTAAAAATGGCGTACTTTTTATAAAACAGGAGTGTTCCATGAATTGGACAGAACGACTTAAAGAAGAATTTTTATCCGGTTGGAAGCCTTTTGAAGTGGTATGGGTGGTTATTTTCCTTGCCGCGCAAATTATTGCTTATGTTCTTGCGCCAGATAGCCCATTAGGCATGATTTCGGGTATTGCAGGTATTCTCTGTGTAGTATTGGTGAGTAAAGGAAAAATTAGCAACTATTTCTTTGGGCTTATTTTTGCTTACACCTATTTTTATGTCGCATGGGGAAACAATTTCCTGGGCGAAATGAATACGGTGCTCTATGTGTATATTCCATCACAATTTATCGGTTATTTTATGTGGAAACAACACATGCAAAACGATAATGGCAGTGAAAGTGTAATTGCAAAAGCTTTAACACCAAAAGGTTGGGCAATTTTACTCGTGAGTGTTGGGATTGGGACATTCTGCTTTGTGCAGGCTTTAAAAGCAGCGGGCGGGAGTTCTACAGGATTAGATGGTTTAACCACGATTATCACCGTAGCGGCACAATTATTGATGATTTTGCGTTATCGTGAGCAATGGTTATTGTGGATTGTCTTAAATGTGCTTTCCATTTTACTTTGGGCAGAGCAGCCAGCGATGTACTTAATGTATAGTGCTTACTTACTTAACTCATTATATGGTTATTACAACTGGACGAAACTCGTCAAAGCGGAAAGTCACTAATCACATCAATAAAAAAGGGCATAGTCATATGCCCTTACATTTTCAAATAAAATGCCTTCGTTAACGCAATAAATTCCTCTGTGTACTGATTGTTTTCGTTATAAATCACCAAGCTATCTTTTACCTGTGGTAAATGCTCTCGGCTAAACGTGAGTAACATTCGTTGTGGTGCTTTCCCTGTCTTTGTAATGACATTAGTCTGCTTAATACAATAAAGTGCGGTTGAATTTATCAATGTTTTTCCCGCCTCATAAGGCAAGACAAAACTGATTTTTCCTTTTTCGGATAAACAACTCATCGCCCAATTTAACCAATCTAAATGGCTTTGTTGAACATAACGAGCAAGTGCTCGCTCATTATTTTTACATTCAACGCCTTGTGCAAAATAAGGCGGGTTAGCCACAATTAAATCAAATTGATGTGTTGTTTGTTGGCAATAGGTTGGCACATCTTGGTGTGTTAAATGAAGACGATTGTGCCATGGTGAGGCCTTAAAGTTTTCTTGCGCTTGTTGCGCTGCAAGGGGATCAAGTTCAACGGCTTCAATTTGGCAATGCTCATGACTTCGTTGGGCGAGCATTAGTGCAACCAAGCCTGTGCCAGTTCCCATATCAAGAATCCGCTGACAATCAGACACATCCGCCCAAGCACCCAGTAAAATGCCATCTGTGCCGACTTTCATTGCACAATGTTGTTGATTAATATGGAATTGTTTAAAGGTAAAGCTGCTCATAAAATCTTGCGGAAAATGACCGCACTTTCAGGTATAATCAGCCCCAATTTTAACAAATTAATGCAAAATAATGAATTTATCCCCATTTGAAGAATTCGATCTTTCCCCCGAATTATTAAAAGCCTTAGAAAAGAAAGGCTACACCCGCCCGACCGCAATCCAATTAGAAGCGATTCCGGCAGCCATGGAAGAACGTGATGTGCTCGGTTCTGCACCAACAGGTACAGGCAAAACTGCTGCATTTTTATTGCCCGCGATTCAGCATTTATTGGATTATCCACGTCGTAAACCAGGGGCACCTCGTATTTTAATTTTAACGCCAACCCGTGAGTTAGCGATGCAGGTTGCAGAGCAAGCGGAAGAGTTGACACAATTCACACATTTGAAGATTGCAACCATTACTGGCGGTGTGGCGTATCAAAATCATGGGGAAGTGTTTAATTCAAATCAAGATATCGTGGTGGCAACACCGGGGCGTTTGTTGCAATACATCAAAGAAGAAAACTTTGATTGTCGTGCGGTAGAAATATTGATTTTTGATGAAGCAGATCGCATGTTGCAAATGGGCTTTGGCCAAGATGCGGAGAAAATTGCCGCTGAAACGCGTTGGCGTAAACAAACCCTTCTTTTCTCTGCCACATTAGAAGGGGAGTTATTAGTCGATTTTGCAGATCGTTTATTAAATGATCCGGTAAAAATCGATGCAGAACCAAGTCGTCGTGAGCGCAAGAAAATCAACCAATGGTATTATCATGCCGACAGCAATGAACATAAAATCAAGTTGCTTGCGCGTTTTATCGAAACCGAGAACGTGAGTCGCGGCATTGTGTTTGTGCGTCGTAGAGAAGATGTGCGTGAGCTTTCTGAGACTTTGCGTAAACGCGGTATTCGTTCTACTTATTTAGAAGGCGATATGGCGCAAACACAACGTAATAATGCCATTGATAAATTAAAATCAGGTGTTGTTACTGTGTTAGTGGCTACTGATGTCGCTGCTCGTGGGATTGATATTGATGATGTGACACATGTCATGAACTTCGATTTACCTTACAGTGCAGATACCTATTTACATCGTATTGGTCGTACGGCTCGTGCAGGGAAAAAGGGCACAGCTGTTTCTTTTGTTGAAGCCCATGATTATAAATTGCTCGGTAAAATAAAACGTTATACGGAAGAGCTTTTGAAAGCACGGATTTTAGAAGGCTTAGAACCTCGCACTAAACCACCAAAAGATGGTGAAGTAAAATCCATGTCTAAAAAGCAAAAGGCGCGTATTAAAGAAAAACGTGAAGAAAAGAAAAAATCAGAGGTGAAGAAGAAAGCCAAATTACGTCATAAAGATACGAAAAATATTGGTAAACGCCGTAAACCAAGCACAGAAAAAACAGATGAGAAATAATAAAAAAATAACCGCCACTTATTAAGTGCGGTTATTTTTTTGACTATTTATTGACTTGGCTACCGATTACGCCACCTAATGCGGCACCACCTAATGTGGTCGCGGTATTACCACCAAGCATATAGCCTGCTGCACCACCAATAGCTGCACCAGCTGTTGTATTTTTTTGTGTACGGTTCATATTTCCACATGCAGCAAGGGAAATAACAGTCATCGCGATAACAAGTGATTTTCCAATTAATTTCATAGGATCTCTCCGTGTTTAACATATAAAACTATCCATATTGATAGTACTCCATAAGACAAACGGATATGAATGAAAGTTCAAAAATATGCGTTTTTCGATGTTTTTTTGAACAATTAAATATATTGAATATTAATCTTTAGCTTGATCTAATACTTTCGCAATCACTTTCAAATATTCAATCGCCAATCCATGGTGTCCTGTACTCGCATTAAATACTAAATCTTCACTTAATACACCACAAGGCATATCCTCTGGGATTTTACCGTCCTCATAAGCTTGATAATCTTCTCGCCAGTCACCATCAAAATAATAGTGTTCTAAGGTTTTCATTTTTGGTAAGAAAGCCTGCCATTTTTCAAGAAATTGTTCTGCGTCGGCTAAGAAACTCTCTGCTTCATTAAGAAGGTTTTCCATTTCTGAAATTTTATCTAAGCGTGATTGAGATAACATAGGTTTCTCCAAAATAAGGTAAAAATAAACCGCACTTTATGCGAACAAAGTGCGGCGAGTTTATCACGAGTTTTTTACTTACACATCATAAGTGGTAGATGCTGTGTTACCACCGCGACCTGTCCAGTTGGTGTGGAAGAATTCACCACGTGGTTTGTCGGTACGCTCATAAGTATGAGCACCGAAGTAGTCACGTTGTGCTTGCAACAAGTTTGCCGGTAAACGTGCTGAAGTATAGCCATCTAAGAACGTAATAGCTGATGCCATACAAGGCATTGGGATACCTACTTCGATCGATTTTGCCACTACTTTACGCCAGTCGCTTAATGCGTTTTCTAAAATGCCCTTGAAGTAACTATCTGAACCTAAGAAGATTAAATCTGGATTTGCTTCATATGCATCACGAATATTACCTAAGAAACGGCTACGGATAATACAACCTTCACGCCATAATAACGCTGTTGCGCCGTAGTTGATGTTCCAGCCAAATTGTTCAGAGGCTTCGCGAATCAGCATAAAACCTTGTGCGTAAGAAATGATTTTTGACGCCAATAAGGCTTTACGTACCGCTTCAATCCAAACTTTTTTATCGCCTTCAACTGGTTGAATTGTTTTACCAAATAATTGATTAGCGGCAACACGTTGATCTTTAAAGGAAGATACGCAACGAGCAAAGACAGATTCAGTGATTAAGGTTAATGGAATACCAAAATCTAATGCATTGATACCCGTCCATTTACCAGTCCCTTTTTGACCTGCTGTATCTAAGATTTTTTCAACTAATGGCTCACCATCAGCGTCTTTATAACCAAGAATATCGGTGGTAATATCGATTAAATAGCTATCAAGTTCAGTTTTTTTCCATTCTGAGAAGATAGCTTGCATTTCTTCATAGCTTAAGCCTAAACCTTCTTTTAAGAATTGGTAAGCTTCACAGATTAATTGCATATCGCCATATTCGATACCATTGTGAACCATTTTTACAAAGTGGCCTGCACCTTCACCGCCAACCCAGTCACAGCAAGGTTCGCCTTGTTCTGTTTTAGCTGAGATTGCTTGGAAGATTGGCTTAACATATGGCCATGCTTCGTGGTTACCACCCGGCATGATCGAGGGTCCATGACGCGCACCTTCTTCACCGCCAGAAACACCCGAACCGATAAAGCGAATGCCTTTTTCTGCCAATGCTTTTACACGACGGTTGGTATCAGGATAGTTTGAGTTACCACCATCAATGATGATGTCGCCTTCTTCTAAGTGCGGTAATAATGCCTCAATGAATTGATCCACTACATCACCCGCGCGCACCATTAACATCACTTTACGTGGTTTTTCTAATTTAGAAGCTAAATCTTCTAAAGAGTATGCGCCGATAATATTGGTACCTTTTGCCGCACCTTGTAAAAATTCATCCACTTTTGATGTGGTACGGTTATACGCCACCACTTTAAAGCCATGATCATTCATATTTAAAATGAGGTTTTGCCCCATTACGGCTAAGCCGATAACACCGATGTCGCCTTTTACTGACATTGTTTTCTCCTGTTGTAGGGTGAGATTGTCTCACCGTAATAAATTTTTCATACTGTGGATGTAAAATGCAAATATTTCACATGCATTTCTCACTAAAATAATGTAAACATAAAATT
>CAJPKS010000002.1:0-31650 GCA_905371285.1 Haemophilus sp. HMSC068C11
AACCAGTGACCCCCTCCTTGTAAGGGAGGTGCTCTCCCAACTGAGCTAATCGCCCTTAATGTTGTGGATTGGCATTATAAGTATAATGAGATTTCAGTCAATATATTTTTATGAAAAAGCGTCTAGTTGTTGTAAAAATAGGCATAAAATCAGATTTTTTATTTAGAAGTCACGCAAGTCGTAGTAAAATAAAGGTAATTTTTGTAAATGAATAGGTTATTAAGAAAATGAAAATTGATCCTCCTTTTGAATTAGATCCGAATGTAAAAGTACGTACGCGTTTTGCCCCAAGTCCAACAGGTTATTTGCACGTGGGGGGCGCACGTACAGCCCTTTATTCTTGGTTATTTGCAAAACATAACAACGGTGAGTTTGTATTACGTATTGAAGATACCGATTTAGAGCGTTCTACACCGGAAGCAACAGCGGCAATCATTGAAGGGATGGAGTGGTTAAACCTTGCTTGGGAGCATGGTCCTTATTATCAGACCAAACGCTTTGATCGTTACAATCAAGTGATTGATGAAATGATTGAGCAAGGCTTGGCTTATCGTTGCTATTGCTCTAAAGAGCGCCTAGAAGAATTACGTCATACACAAGAGCAAAACAAAGAAAAACCACGTTATGACCGTCATTGTTTACATGATCACAATCATGCAGCTGATGAGCCACATGTTGTACGTTTTAAAAACCCAACAGAAGGTTCAGTCGTGTTTGATGATGCCGTGCGTGGTCGTATTGAAATCAGCAATAGCGAATTAGATGATTTAATTATTCGTCGTACAGACGGTTCACCAACCTACAACTTCTGTGTGGTGGTAGATGACTGGGATATGGGCATTACTCACGTTGTGCGTGGTGAAGACCACATTAACAACACTCCACGTCAAATTAATATCTTAAAAGCGTTAGGCGCACCAATCCCGGTATATGCGCACGTTTCCATGATTAATGGTGATGATGGTCAAAAACTTTCAAAACGTCATGGTGCGGTAAGTGTGATGCAATATCGTGATGATGGTTATTTACCTGAAGCCTTAATCAACTATCTTGTTCGTTTAGGTTGGGGCCATGGTGACCAAGAGATCTTTACACGTGAAGAAATGATTAAATTCTTCGAATTAGATCATGTGAGTAAATCAGCAAGTGCATTTAACACTGAAAAATTATTGTGGTTAAATCATCATTACATTCGTGAATTACCACCTGAATATGTGGCAAAACACCTTGCATGGCACTATAAAGATCAAGGTATTGATACATCAAATGGCCCTGCATTAACTGAAATCGTGACGATGCTTGCCGAACGTTGTAAAACCTTAAAAGAAATGGCATCAGCAAGCCGTTATTTCTTCGAAGAGTTTGAAAGTTTTGATGAAGCAGCTGGGAAGAAACACTTTAAAGCAGCGGCGATTGAACCACTTGAAAAAGTAAAAGAAAAATTGACCGCTCTTTCTAGCTGGGATTTACATTCTACGCATGAAGCGATTGAACAAACCGCTGCTGAATTAGAAGTGGGTATGGGTAAAGTCGGGATGCCATTACGCGTGGCAGTAACAGGCTCAGGTCAATCACCTTCTATGGATGTGACATTAGTGGGTATCGGCCGTGAACGTGTGTTAGCGCGTATCCAGCGTGCCATTGATTTTATTAAATCTCAAAACGCTTAATATTTAGGCTGATAAGCGGGATTTGATTATTTCAATATTGACAGTTTATCAGCTGAAATTTATCATAGCTTGCGTTATTTGGGGATATAGCTCAGTTGGGAGAGCGCTTGAATGGCATTCAAGAGGTCGTCGGTTCGATCCCGATTATCTCCACCAAATTTAAAACCTTGAAACTTAAAGTGAGTTTCAAGGTTTTTTTCTTTATGGAAAATCTACATTTCTTTCAGATAATTTAAGCCTAATCCATTCATTTGTCCCATAATCCAACTTTGTTTTTTACGAACTAATGCACTAGGCTTATTTACTTTATAGATAATCGGATTTGGTAAAACCGCAGCGAGTAATGCCGCTTCTGATTGAGTTAAATTTTTCGCTGATTTTTTGAAGTAATAGCGACTAGCGGCTTCCACACCAAAGATGCCATTACCAAATTCTGCGATGTTCAAATACACTTCTAAAATGCGTTCTTTGGACCAAAAGATTTCCATTAATGCTGTTGTGGGAACTTCTAATCCTTTGCGAAACCAACTTTGTCCATGCCATAGAACGAGGTTTTTTGCTGTTTGTTGAGAAATCGTTGAAGCGCCTCGGGTTCGGCGAGATTTTTCATTAAATTTAAAGGCCTTTTGAATTGCCTCAAAATCAAAGCCCCAATGGTTTGGAAATTTTTGATCTTCAGCGGCAATCACCGCAAGTTGCATATTTGGTGAGATTTCATCAAGGCTCACCCAATCGTATTTGATTGAATAGCTGAAATCAAACTGTAATAAGTGCCCGATTTTTTGCTGTGCCATATAGGCAGAGAAGGGAACAGGGATAAAGCGGAAGCAAATGAAAAATGCCAGGATTGCGAGAGAAAAACGCCACGCAACCCGTTGCCAATTTTTTTTCCACCAAGAGGGGCGAAAAAGATGTAAAAGTGCGGTCAGAATTCGCTTAGTTTTTTGCAGCTTGCTCATCGAGTTGGCTTTTCACCCAGTTTATAAAATCCGGATCCATTGTTTTGAGCATATTAGAACCACGCGTAATGGTTGCTGCACTGGTATTGAGATTTTGTTGAATCTCTCGTTGTGAGAGATTTTTATCCAATAACTGTGCCACGATTTGTAAACGTAACCCCACCGCATCACGTTCATCAGGCGTGAGCAGAAGCGTTAAGAAATCTTGTGCTTTGCCTTGCTCAAATGCGGTTTGCAAGGTCGCTAGGAAAGCATTCCATTGTTCTAAATTGCGACTAATATACATATCAACAACCCTATACTATTAAACTAGTGCGACTAGTATAGCCGATCGTATTCCTCTTTGCTAAAGGTTTGTAATTTTTCTTTGTCTTGTAGGTTTTGATAGTAAAAATCGTAAGTTAATACGTTTTGAACATAACCTCGAGTTTCAAAGAATGGAATGGATGCAATAAATTCATCCATAGCCAATTTGCCATTGGCTCTCGCAAGCCATTTTTCTACACGGCTTGCACCCGCATTATAGGCAGAGGCGATCAAAATTCGGTTATTAGGGTATTTAGCATTTAACTCATTTAAGTGAGCCGTACCGAGTAAAATATTATTAAGCGGTTTGAATAAATCTAACTCACCGTTATAAGGAAGTTGCTGATTTTCTGCTGTTTTTTGTGCAGTACTCGGTAATAACTGCATTAATCCTCGAGCATTTGCGGAAGATTGTGCCATTGGATTCCAAGCACTTTCTTGACGAGCAATGGCCATCGCAAAAGTTTTGGTGACACGATTATCTACAATAGCTTGAGGTTCCGTTGGGCTGAGATTCACATTACTGAGGGCAATATCAAAATATTGACTGTAAGCATTTGGTAAGCGTAAGTCAATATAATCCCATGCTTTCGCAATAATCGAGCCATCTACGCCTAATTCAAACCAATTTTGTTCATTTGCATATTGGCTTAACGCAAGTTGTTTCTCTTGCGGTAATTTTTCTAATAGAGAACGCCAACGTTGTTTGGCTGCGCCTAATCGATCTAATTGACGCAGTTCTGCAATCTCAGCTAATTCAGTAGCATACTTCTCTTCGATATTGGATTCTTGAGGAATTTTAGGCATTTCCAGTTTGTAGGAATGTCCTAATTTGACCGCTGCCAACATTGGATAAAACCCACGTTCTTTCGATAAAGCTTCTAATCGTTGTTTCGCATCTTTATCGGATGCTTGAGCAGCTATTTTAGCCATCCAATAACGCCATTCTTGTTTTTGCTTCGCTTCATCTGAAAGGGCATTCAACCAACCTAATAAATCCGTTTGTTGCCAAATAGCCGTACGCAAGCGACGTTCAATAAGGTTATCGGCATTGAGTTTGAGAAGTTCTTGATCGCGCCATTGGGTAAAATTAGGACTTTCGTTATCAAAGAAGCGGCTAATAAAGGCGATTTTCCAATTACGTAATGCAGTTTCGTTTAATTGCCAGGTCTTAGCCCATTGCTCGTAAGGGGTGAAGGTTGGTTCATTCATATTTTCCGGAATGGTTCGTAAATAACGAGCAAAACTTAGTACTACGGCAAATTTATTGGTAATTTTATTCGTATTAGCATCAATTAATGGCAATTTCTCAGCTTGTATTTTCAAATTTGCAGGATTTTTTAAGAGGTCCTGATAAAGTGCTAAATTAGTGGCTACTTGCGCATCTTCTTTCGCGTTATCAATTTTTTCTAACTCTTTAGCGAGTATTTCGAGGCCTTTCGCGTCATTTTTACCAAAGAGCATTTCCGCTTTTTGATAGATTTTCTCTTCAGTGCGTCCACCTTGTGAATACCAAGCCGCCCATAGCTGAGCATCATTAGGAAGTTCAGCATTATTGAGCCAAAGTTGTTCATATTCAGACAAAATAGCCGATTTATTCTTATCGTTTGATTGGTTTTCTGCTGTTTGATTGGTATTGGCTGCTTCTATTTGATATTTAGCCGTGAGCACGGCAATTTGTGTTTCCAAATTATTTGGCGTGAGTTTGGCGAGCGCTTGAGTATCTTCAGCATTGATTAACAACGAAAAAATACTTTGTTCTAATTTTCCACGTAGAAAATGGGAGGAATGTTGCTGAATAAATTGTTCAATGTCTGTTCTCAATGCATTCACTTCTTCACGAGGCGTATCGCGATTAACGGTTTTTACACGTGCGTCTAAATAAGCCGCTATAGCATCAGTTTGCAATGGATAACCTTTTAAAGAATCAATAAGCCCAAGAAATAATTTAGCATTATTAGAAACATGATTATTTTTGACCGCACTTTTTAGGAGCGACTCTAATTGCAGAAAAGTCGCGCGTTGTTCAATCAACTTTAATTCATGAGCGTGCTGTTGTTGTGTCCATTTGGCTTGTTCTTCTGCAAGGTTAATTTGTGGCGTAGTTTCATTTTTGCTTTTATGGGCATGCTGATTAGCGAAAGCTGAGCCTGAAAGTGCGGTTAAAATTAATAATGAAATTGTCGTGTGTTTAAGTGCTCGCATAGGAGATTCCATATAAAGAGAAAGACGGATATTTAGATCCGTCTTTGAGTGTAGAGTTCGTTTTATTTAGAAAACTTTTTTGTAAGGCTTCACAATCACATCACCGTAAACGCCAGCTTCTACGTAAGGATCTTGTGACGCCCAGTCTTTTGCTGCAGACAGGCTTTCGAATTGAGCAATCACTGTCGAGCCGGTAAAGCCAGCTTCGCCAGGATTTTCATCGTCAATGGCAGGATTGGGACCGGCTGTTAATAAACGACCTTCTGCTTGTAATTGTTTTAAACGAGCAAGATGCTGCTCACGTACTGAAAGACGTTTTTCTAAACTGCCAGGAAGATCTTGGGCAAAAATCACGTAATACATCATTTATCCTTTTAACAATTTAATTCTTCGATAGAGGCTAATGCACGTTCTAGTTCAAGATTACCTTCACGTGGAATAGCGCGGGATTTACCGTCTTTCCCAACCGCGACAAAGGTAAATACGGCATCTGTCACGCAGTAACGTTCCCCAATTGGTTCACTGGCAACTTTTTTCACCCATACTTCTACCTTGATTTTAATAGAAGAACGTCCCACGCTGAGGCATTGACCATAACAACATACCACGTCACCGACAGCGATAGGTTTGATGAAATTCATACTTTCTACGGCAACAGTGACCACACGGCCATGAGCGATTTCTTTGGCAAGAATTGCTCCACCCATATCCATTTGGGACATAATCCAGCCACCGAAAATATCACCGTTCGCGTTGGTATCCGAAGGCATTGCTAAGGTACGTAATAATAATACGCCTTTAGATTGACGACCTTCTTTATCAGTAAGAGTTGAAACCATTATTTTTCTCCATCATTTTTTTGATCATCTTTAGGTAAGTAACGGTAAATATAAGCACCGCTGACGATTGTTGCAACAAAGGTCATACCAAGTAAACCAAAAGATTTGAAATCAACCCAAGCATCTTCAGACATATTTTGGCTGATATAAATATTTACAAGCATACACAGAATGAAAAATCCTGCCCAGCCTAAATTCAATTTGTTCCACACATTATCCGGTAATTGAATTTCTTTGCCTAATAACTTTTTTACCAGTGGTGTATTGAATTGGAATTGTGCAACCAATAAAACAATGGCAAATAAGGCATTAATAATCGTGACTTTCCATTGTAGGTATTTGATTTCATTGAAATAGGCAGTGAGCAAACCAAAAAAGACGACAGCAATCGCCATGATTTTTTGTTGTTTCTCAATCACGCCATATTTCAGTTTTAGTACAACCATCTGAATGATGGTCGCGATCACTAAGACAATAGCTGCTTCACGCACCCCAAACATTTTGTAGGTGATGAAAAAGAGAACAAGAGGAATAAATTCAAGAAGTTGCTTCATATTATGCCTTCATAAATAAGCTGTAAAAACGGTAAGTAAATACCAAAATAAACATTTGAAATAATGCAGCCAAGATACCAATGATAGCACTTAAAAATGATGAACCCAAGATTGCACCAATGGTATTCACCACTAAAGGAAGAAGTAAATAAGTGAGCAAGGCATAAATAATTAATACGCCATTACGTTTAATACCTGCACGCCACACCTGTAAAGCACTTTGCCCGATAGATTGATTTGCGGCAATGTAATGCACAGGCGATAAGCATAGGCGAACAAAGAAAAATAAACCAAATACCATTGAAACAAAGGCTAGAGGGGAGAGGGCATTTTTGCTTAAAAATGAGCTCATGACATCCGCTATACCAAAGAGAAGTGGCAAGCTCATAAAAATATCTAAAACGACCACACCTAAAAAACGACGCAATGTAAGCATGAGACCTTGATTAATCGGATTTTCATTTTGCAGACTAATATGATGAATGGTTGCAATACCGAAGGTCGCAATAAAAGACATCAATAATTGTTGGAATAAAAAAGATCCAATCAGTGCAGTTGGCTCCACTTTGCTCAATGCATCAATAATATCCTGTTGTGATGGATTAGGATTATCACCCAAACTCGGCATTGGGACACTGACTAATGCATTAATCAATTGTGAGATGACGAAAATACCAACGAAAAGTAGCACGGTTTTTCGCTGATTACGCATAAAGTTGAGGCTATCTTGAAAAATCTGAGTAAAGTTAATTTGCATACTATATCCCACAATAATAAAACCCCGATTATACAGGGTTTATTGTTTTTTTCATAAAATCAGGTTGTTTAATGGTGATTTCATTTACCATTTTCAAGAGAGAATATCGTTTTATTCATAAGCATAGCCATTAGGCGGTAGCAACTTACCATCTAAATAAGCTTGATTTTCAATCAGTTTTAATCGCTCTTCAATAAACCATTTAATCACTAAAGGATAAATATTATATTCTTGTTCACGCGTACGAAGTTCAATTTCCTCGACGGTATCACCAGGGAAAATAGGCACTTTAGCTTGTAACACAATGGCACCACCATCGATCTCTTCAT
The DNA here is from genome assembly GCA_905371285.1 of Haemophilus sp. HMSC068C11. Taxonomy (GTDB): domain Bacteria; phylum Pseudomonadota; class Gammaproteobacteria; order Enterobacterales; family Pasteurellaceae; genus Haemophilus_D. Next base: position 7,620 of record CAJPKS010000002.1, read on the forward strand.
TGACAAAATGCACGGTTGTACCGTGTTCGCTGTCGCCATTCTCAAGTGCTCTTTGATAAGTATGTAACCCAGGATATTTTGGCAGAAGGGAAGGATGAATATTTAAAATTTTCCCAGCAAAACGTTGTGTGAATGGTTTGGTTAAGATTTTCATGTAACCGGCTAACACAATGAGATCAATATTGAGAGCGTCCAAATAATCCCCTATAGCCTTATCCATAGCGAGATTGGAACTAAAATCTTGGCGCAAAAAAACTCGGCTAGGAATGCCCGCACTTTCAGCGCGTTCTAAGCCAAATGAATCAATTTTATTACTGATGACAGTCACGACCTTTCCTGGAATAAACCCAGTTTGACAAGCCTCAATTATCGCTTGAAGATTTGATCCTTGCCCTGAAATCAGGACGGCAATTTTTTTCATATTATTCTACATAAAAGAAGGGCGAACCTTTCATTCTGAAATTTTCGCCCTGAAATGGAAAAGAGAAATTATTTAATAATGACTTGTGGTTCGTTATCTGTCGCATTTTCAATATGACCGATTAACCAGACATTTTCACCGGATTGTTTTAAAATCGCTAAAGCAGTTTCCACTTGCGATTGTGGTAATGCAATCACCATACCAACGCCACAGTTAAATGTACGGTACATTTCATAGGTTTCAATGTTGCCTTTTTCTTGTAACCATTTGAATACGGGTTGCCATTCCCAACTGCTTTCATCAATAACAGCTTTGGTATTTTTCGGTAATACACGAGGGATATTTTCCCAGAAACCGCCACCCGTTAAGTGTGCGATAGCATGGACTTCCGTTTGTTTGATTAAGGCGAGAACAGATTTTACATAGATTTTTGTCGGTGCAAGCACTTGTTCACTTAATGGACGACCATCTAATTGCTCAGTGGCTGGGTTGACGCCAGCAACATCAATGACTTTACGAATTAAAGAATAACCATTTGAATGCGGGCCACTTGAACCTAGTGCAATTAAAGCATCTCCTACTTTAACTTGGCTACCATCAATGATTTCTGATTTTTCGACGACACCCACACAGAAGCCTGCTAGGTCATAATCGCCAGCGTGGTACATACCCGGCATTTCAGCGGTTTCGCCACCCACTAATGCACAACCCGATTGTACACAGCCTTCTGCAATGCCTTTTACCACATCAGAGGCAACATCCACATCAAGTTTTCCTGTCGCATAGTAGTCTAAGAAGAATAATGGTTCGGCGCCTTGAACCACTAAATCGTTAACACACATTGCAACCAAATCAATACCAATGGTATCGTGTTTTTTTAAGTCAATGGCTAAACGTAGTTTTGTTCCTACACCGTCTGTACCTGAAACGAGGATCGGTTCTTTATATTTGCCCGGAATAGCACATAATGCGCCAAACCCACCTAATCCCCCGATGACTTCAGGACGAGTAGTTCGTTTCACGTGTGGTTTAATACGTTCAACTAATTCATTACCGGCATTAATATCCACGCCTGCATCTTTATAACTTAATGATGGTTTGCTCACAATGCTATCCTATATTTTTAGGTTAAATGATAAAACGGCGTGATTGTATCAGATTAAGCAAACGTTTGCGATAGTGATTTAATTAGGATTTAAGCAAAAAAATAACCGCACTTTATTTTGCATGATAAAGTGCGGTCAATTTCTAAAATATTTTTAGCGATTTGCTAATTCGAAAATCATCGCTTCAGCTTGGCAGCTAAATGTAAAACGCGCCGTTAAATTGGCGCCATTTTCAGTTTCTGTGATTTCACTTTTAATGTCGCAAGGATCGCTTTCTGTTTTGCGTGCTTTTTCAATGAAACGATTAAGTGCCGCTTCAGCTTCAGCTTTATTCGCATAGGTTTGATGAATATCAACAGAGCAATCTGAACCGTCAATAATCGTACCCACATCAACACAACTACAAGTGAGAGATTCTTCTGCTTTGCATGTTACTGTCATAGGATTTCCTTATTTAAAATTAAGATTGGTTCTATTCTAGCATTTTTAAAACACTCTGCCAAAGTAGCCGCATTTTTTTAATTTAAATATCATTTATTTATCACTGGTCGGAACACTTTTAAATTAATCTAAAATAATTTGCACTCCATTTATTGGAGTTTTAGAATCTCGCGAATTTTTTCATTATTATTAATAACAAAAGGTTCCAAATGACAAAATTTAATAAAACGCTATTAGCAATGACCACATTGTTAGCAGCAAGCGGTGCAAATGCAGCCGCATTCCAATTAGCAGAAGTTTCTACATCAGGTCTTGGTCGTGCTTATGCCGGTGAAGCAGCAATTGCTGATAATGCTGCAGTAGTTGCAACTAACCCTGCATTAATGAGTTTATTCAAAACTAATCAATTCTCTGTGGGTGGCGTTTATGTGGATTCTAAAATTCACATGAGTGGTCCAGTTACAGTTAATGCACTAGGTCGTACCGTTGCTGTAGGTTCTGCAGCTCATAACAGTGTTGTTCCAGGTTCATTGATTCCGAATATGTATTTTGTGGCGCCAATTAATGACAAATTTGCCATTGGTGGTGGTATGAATGTGAATTTTGGATTAAAAAGTGAATATGAATCAGATTACAATGCAGGTGTATTCGGCGGTAAAACCGATTTAAGCGCGATTAACTTAAATTTAAGCGGTTCATATCGTGTTTCTCAAGGTTTAACTGCTGGTGTGGGGTTAAATGCAGTTTATGCCAAAGCAGAAATTGAACGTCGTGCTGGTATTTTAAGTGATGCAGTAAAAAATGTTGCACCATTAGTTCCTGGACTAGTTAAAGCAGGAAAAATTCCTCAAAGTGCTGCCGCATCTTTAGCTCGCTTACAAGGAGTGAATAAAGAAACTGTACTAACCCACTTACAAGATAAAAATGCATGGGGTTTCGGTTGGAATGCAGGTTTAGTGTACGAGTTTAACGAAAATAACCGTGTTGGTTTAGCCTATCATTCAAAAGTCGATATTGACTTTGAAGATGATAATGCTGTGAGTGCGAGTCGTACTATTCGTGGTCAAGGCCCTGCTGCAGGTGGATTAACATTACACCTACCAGATTATTTAGAATTATCAGGTTTCCACCAAGTTACAGATAATTTGGCATTGCACTATAGCTACAAATTTACACATTGGAGCCGTTTCAAAGAGTTACACGCAACCTTTAATGACGGAGAACTCGCATTCCATAAAGATGAAAAATACCGTAGCAATTCTCGTTATGCATTAGGTGCAACCTATAATGTAAATGATAAATTAACACTTCGCGCCGGTATTGCTTATGATGAAGCGGCAGCACCAACAGAACATGCAAGTGCATCTATTCCAGATACTAATCGTATGTGGTATAGCGTAGGGGCAACTTATAAATTTACTCCTAATCTTTCTATTGATGCGGGCTTTACACACTTGCGTGGTAAAAAAATTCACTTTACCGAAAGCCAATCAATTGGTGGCTTAGCGACAGTAACAGCGAATTATACCTCTAAAGCAAGTGCTAACCTTTACGGTTTAAACTTAAACTACAGTTTCTAATTTGTTAAAAATTTAGCATAATACGCAGCACACCGAATGTATGTTCGGTGTGCTTTTTTCTTATATCAATCCATAAAAACGAGAGAAAAATGACCGCACTTTATTATGCTTATATAGACTCACCAATTGGTCGGTTATTAATGCTTTCTGATGGTGAAAACCTCACAAATTTAGATTGTGAATTAGAACAAACCACGCCAAATCCAAATTGGATTTTACGAGAAGATTTACCGCTTTTTGAAAAAGTGCGGTGCGCTTTAATGCGTTATTTTAATGGCGAGCCAGAAAGTTTCTCCGATATTCCTTTATCGCCTAAAGGTACCGCATTTCAACAAGCGATTTGGAAAGCATTGCGTCAAATTCCTTATGGTAAAACAGCCAGTTATGGTGGATTAGCCGAAAGCATTAATAACCCTAAGGCGGTGCGAGCAGTTGGTGGTGCAGTTGGGAGTAATCCCATTAGTATCATCATTCCATGTCATCGTGTATTAGGGAAAAAATGTGAAATCACCGGTTTTGGTGGTGGATTGCCAGCAAAACGCTTTTTATTGAAGTTAGAAAATATTCCTTACATCGACAAAGGCGTAGAATACGTTAAACCGAAATTATTGAAGAAATACCACGCATGATCCCACAAACCGAACAAGCCTTATTAGAAAAAGCGCAATCTATTTCGGGGTTAACCTTTGGCGAACTTGCAGATGAGTTAAATATTCCTGTTCCGCCTGATTTAAAACGCGATAAAGGTTGGGTTGGAATGTTGCTTGAAACCGCATTAGGGGCAACTGCCGGCAGTAAAGCAGAGCAGGACTTTTCTCATTTAGGTATTGAATTAAAAACGTTACCTATTAATGCAGAAGGTTTTCCGTTGGAAACCACGTTTGTGAGCATTGCGCCCTTGGTTCAAAACGCTGGGGTAAATTGGGAAAATTCACACTTTCGTCATAAATTATCGAAAGTCTTGTGGATTCCCATTGAAGGCAGTCGAGATATTCCTTTGCGTGAGCGCCATATTGGCCAACCTATCTTATGGCAACCTTCGACTGAACAAGAACATCAATTACGCCAAGATTGGGAAGAGTTGATGGATTATATTGTGCTCGGAAAGTTAGATCAGATTACGGCACGTATTGGTGAAGTCATGCAACTGCGTCCAAAAGGCGCAAACAGTAAGGCCATTACAAAAGGCATTGGTAAAAATGGGGAAGTGATTGATACCTTGCCGCTGGGGTTTTATTTACGGAAAGAATTTACGGCAGGCATTTTAAACGCTTTTCTTAATCATAAAAATGGGTGACTCATCACCCATTTTTTTATTTCTCTAAGTTCTGAAAAACACGGAAAAACCCCACCGCACTTTGTAAAGTCTCACCATAAAAAATGAGCGGAATACGGTTCCGTTGCCAAGGCGGAACACCGAGCTCTTGCCAGATTTTTTTCATGGTTTCGGCAGGGCGATTATGCTGTCGTTTCACTTTGCCAGTATAAGCAAATCGTATTTGAATCGGTTCTTGTGTATCGGCAAGTTGAACCTGTTTTTCGTTCCAATTGACTAAAATGCCTTTCGCGTTGTGGGCTGCACAAATTGTTCCAAGATTATCAGGCAAGGTAATCTGTTGATTTAATGGCATATCAATACAAGTTTGCGACAAATCAACGAATTTCTCTGTTAAATAGAGACGTTGTTGATATCGGCGAATAATATGTTCTCCGAGTTGAAATTGGGGGGTTGCATCTGCTTTGGCTTTAATTACATCATCAATAATATGTGCTAATTGAACCTGCGTTGGCATGGCAATCTGATTTTTGGCCAACCACATTCGCAAAAGTGCGGTTTGTTTTTGCGATGAATAGCCTAGAAAGTTTACGAGTGAAAACTGTTTTTGATCCTCAAGAAGATGCTGCTCAAAGCAAGTTTGTAATAATTCATTAATCAGTTGCTGTTGCTCAAAACAATGTTGTGCGGCACGCTGAACCGCATAATCAAAATGCCCCCAGCGTTGACGTATTTCAGGCAAAATTTGGTTGCGTAAAAAATTGCGATCGTAATGATTATCTTGATTGCTTTCGTCTTCTACCCAAGACAGATTTTCTTGTTGAACATAATGTTCTAATTCATTACGGCTAAAAGATAGGAGCGGGCGTAGAATAGGCATCCCAAATAGTTGGCTTTCTTTTTGCATAGCACCTAAACCCTGTAATCCCGCGCCTCGTTTTAATGCGAGGAAAAAGGTTTCAGTTTGATCATTTAAATGATGTGCAGTGACCAGATATTCATCTGGCTGAATATGTTTTAAAATCGCCTGATAACGGGCTTCTCTAGCGCCGGCTTCAATGCCATCATGCATTTCCACTTTGACTTTTTCAATAATAAGTGGAATGGCAAATTGTTTACAGAGTTGTTGGCAATGAGCCGTCCAAGTATCCGCATTCGGGCTTAATCCGTGATGGATATGGATAGTTCGCAGGCTTAAGTGCGGTCGTTTTTCGCTGAGTTTTTTAACTAAAGAAAGTAGTGCAGTTGAATCCAAACCACCGCTAAAAGCAATGAGAAGCTTATTGGCGGTGGTTGGGATTTGTGCTTGGAATAATGAAAAAAGATCCATTAGGCAACTTTAACAGCTTTGTAGTTTGTGCTTGGATTTAAGATCTCAAAACGTGCAGCAATAGGTTGGAGTTCGTAAGATTTCAAATCAAAGGTAGTTTTCATCACACCCGCCACAGCATTATTCATTTTTTCAAAAGCTTCAACATCGTTGCCACAGTTTAAGTAATGTGCCAAGAAAGTACCCGCAATTAAATCACCCACACCAACTGGTTCAAAGTTAAATTTATAAAGCGGACGACTTAAATGCCATACGCCTTCAGGTGTCGCCATAATGATTTCAAAGGTATCAGGATCATTTAATTTACCTGCTTTTCCTAAGTGTTTAACTAACACTTTTTTCACACCTTTTGCCACTAATGCATTGGCGGCTTTGAGTACCTCGTCAAAGGTGTTGATAGGGAAGTCAGAAAGTGTGCGAAGTTCGGAAAGATTTGGGGTCATGATGTCCGCACGTGGAATGGCTTTTTCAATTAAGCGTTCGCGTACACCATCGGCGACCACGCAGACTTTTTCGGCATTTGGCATCACTGGATCGCACAAGTAAAGTGCATTTGGGTTACGTGTTTTGATTTTTTCTAAAGCATAAATAATTTGGTCAACTTGTTCAGCTGAACCTAAATAGCCAGAAAGCAAGGCATCACATTCTTGCAGTTTTCCAATGGCATCCAAACCGTTAGCAATTTCACCGATTTGTTCTTGTGGAATCACCATGCCGGTCCATTTGCCATATTGGGTATGGTTAGAGAATTGCACGGTATTAAGTGCCCATACATCCACGCCTAATAGCTGCATTGGGAAGGTGGCAGATTTATTACCGGCAAAACCATAAACTACGTGAGATTGGATTGCTAATACGTTTTTCATTTTAAACTCCTTTTACGTTATTTTTATTTTAGCATTGATGCATTTTCTGGCATCTATGTATTATTCTTTAAACACAAAAAAGAGCGGTTAAATTAACCGCTCTTTTTATATATTATTAACAATAGCCATAAGACATTAAACGTTCATAACGTCTTTCTAATAGGCCATCTTTGTCAAAAGTATCAAGTTCGTTTAGTTCTTCAACAAGGCATTGTTTTAAATTACGTGCCATTTCATGATGATTACGATGCGCACCACCTAATGGCTCTTGAACGATATTATCAATTAAACCTAATTTTTTTAAACGATCAGCTGTTAAGCCCATGACTTCTGCTGCGGTTGACGCTTTTTCAGCGCTCTTCCATAAGATAGAAGCACAGCCTTCTGGTGAAATAACAGAATAGGTTGAATATTGCAACATATTCACTTTGTCGCCGACACCAATGGCTAATGCACCACCGGAACCGCCTTCACCGATTACCGTACAGATAACAGGTACTTTTAAGGTAGACATTTCACGTAAGTTACGAGCAATCGCTTCAGATTGACCGCGTTCTTCCGCTCCGATGCCTGGGTAAGCCCCTGGCGTGTCGATAAAGGTAATAATCGGTAAGTTAAAACGCTCAGCCATTTGCATTAAACGTAGTGCTTTACGATAACCTTCTGGTGCAGGCATACCAAAGTTACGAGTCACTTTATCTTTTACTGTACGGCCTTTTTGATGACCGATAACCATCACTGGGCGACCATCTAAACGAGCGAGACCACCTACGATTGCTTTATCATCTGCAAAGGCACGATCGCCTGCAAGTTCTTGGAAATCAGTAAAAATATGTTCGATATAATCAAGAGTGTATGGACGATTTGGGTGGCGTGCCATACGAGAAACCTGCCATGCATCAAGATTTGCAAAGGTTTTTTTGGTTAATTCATCGCTTTTCTTTTGTAAGCGTTTAATTTCATCGTGTAAATCAATTTTGTCATCAGATGCTGAACGTAGCGCTTCAATTTTGGCTTCAAGTTCAGCAATAGGTAATTCAAAATCTAAATATTCTTGGCTCATTTCTTATCCTAAAATATCGTCAAAAGTTGCCCGCACTTTATCAAGATTTAAGGTGCGGTGCAAATGGTTTTCACTGGTTGGAGCGGATTATAAATATTCCTTTTTTAGTAATGATAACAAAAACAAAAATGCGGAACAAATTACGACGGAAGGCCCCGCCGCTGTATCATAAAAAGCAGAAAGGAATAACCCGCCAACGACGGAAAGCATACTAATTAAAATCGCAATAAACACCATTTGTTCAGGCGTTTTAGCAAAACGTCTAGCTGTTGCGGCAGGAATAATTAAGAGCGATGTAATAATCAGGGCCCCGACAAACTTCATACTTAAGGCAATGGTAAGTGCGGTCAAAATCATTAAGATAAATCGCATTTTTTTAATGTTAATGCCTTCCACTTGAGCGAGTTCAGGCGAAACGGTGGTGGAGAGTAAGGCTTGCCAGAAGTAAAGCAGTGTGCCTAATACAATGACGACACCCGCGCCAATATAAGGTAAATCGTTAAAATTAATGGCGAGCAAATCCCCAAAAAGATAACTCATTAAATCTACGCGGACATTTTTAAGCAAGCCAACCGTGACTACACCAAGAGAAAGACAACTGTGTGCGATAATTCCTAAAAGGGTATCCACTGAAAATTGCGTGTTACTTTCGAGCCATACCATTAATACGGCGAGAATAATCGTCAAAATCACAATGGCAACATAAGGATTAATTTGTAGGAAAATCCCTAACGCCACACCAAGCAAGGCAGAGTGGGAAAGGGTATCACCAAAATAAGCCATTTTACGCCACACCACAAAGGCCCCTAGTGGTGCGGTAATTAAGGAAAGCAGTAAGCCCGTAAGCAAGGCGGGAAATAAAATCTCAAACATGATTTTTCCTCATTGTTGGCATTCTGATGGATTGGCACTGCAACTACAAACATCACCATGCATATTATGATGGTGATTATGATGGTGCGTATAAAAACCCACATTTTGTGAGATTTGATTGCCCCAAAGACGCATAAATGTGGGATCATTCGATAAGCTTTCGGGTGTGCCGGCGCAGCAAATGTGTTGATTGATGCACAACACTTCTTTACTGTCCGCCATCACGATATGCAAATCATGGGAAACCATTAAAACCGCACAATTTAAGGCTTGTTGAGTACGATGAATTAGCTGATAAAGTTCAGCTTGACCATTAATATCTACGCCTTGAGTCGGTTCATCTAATACCAGTAAATTGGGTTTATTCAAAATTGCACGGGCCAATAATACACGTTGCATCTCGCCACCAGAGAGTTTTTGCATATTATTTTTTCTCAAATGAGTAATGGAAAGTTGCTCAAGTGCGGTTGATATTTCTTGCGTTTTAACCCCTTTTTTGAGCGCAAGAAAACGCTCAACTGTCATCGGTAAGCTGTGATCGAGGTGAATTTTTTGTGGAACATAGCCAATTCTGACATTAGCGCTATAAATCACTTCACCAGATGTCGGCGTTTGCAATTTTAATAAGGTTTTTAAAAGGGTCGATTTCCCCCCACCATTTGGCCCGACAATGGTGATAATGGAATTGGGATAAATGCTGAGATTAATATCCCGCAATGCTGTCTTTTGTTCAAAGACCACATTGATATTTTTCAGTGTAATTAATGGTGTGGGTTGGGTTGGTTGAATGGCGCGAATCTGCATAATTCCCCCTTTAAAAATAGCTCCCTAAAATAGCTTATTTCCTCCTTTTTCTCAAGAAATTCTGACTATGCCTAATATTTAGGCATAAGATTTGACATTTTTAGGGTAAAATGAATTTTTTTTAGAGTTTGTAGTCTGAAGAGCGAAAAGCTTTTTATTCATTTTAAAGGTATCTATTTTGCAACACGTTAAATTAGCTAGAGATCGACGGAAACGAAAATCCCGTATAAAAGCGGCGATTTTTTTTGCCGCACTTTTGCTTATTTTAACGGGTATTTTCCTCGCCTTTAAAGATACCGCTGATTATGATCCTTCTCTGCAAAGTAATCTTGAACCAGAGATGGTGGATAATGTTCAATATCAATCTCTTACACCTGAAAAAACAGAATCAGACAAGCAACAAACTCAAGCAGGTGAACATCCTGAAACTAAGCAGAATGCGAATACGGAAGATGCGACTTCTTACGATGATGATCTTCAAGCCAAAGATGATGAAGTCGATGAAATTAAACCACAGTTTGACGATCTCAATGATTTACCAAAAGACGCTCAAGATGCGCTGAGTGGTATTTTAGATGTGGCCGATCAAGCATTACGTATTACCGATCAATTTAGCCATACCGTAGTACGTGGCGATTCATTAAAAGATGTATTAGAGCTTTCCGGTTTAGAAGATGATACGGCGAAAGATTTGATTGCTGCGTATCCTGAATTAAAAACGCTGCGCGCAGGTCAACAGTTCTATTGGATTCTAGATAAAGAAGACCAGTTGGAATACTTAAACTGGTTGGTATCTGAAAAAGAAGAGCGCATTTATGAGCGCACGGAAGACGGTAAGTTTAAACGCCAAATTCTAGAGAAGAAAAGTATCTGGAAGAAAGAGGTGTTAAAAGGAACAATTAACGGATCTTTTGCATCAAGTTTGCGTGATTTAGGTCTAGATGGTCGTCAAATCAGCCAATTAAGCTCAGCATTACAATGGCAAGTAAGCCTTCAAAAACTCAGTAAAGGGACTAAGTTTGCGATTTTGGTATCACGTGAATATTTAGGCGATAAATTAACCGGTCAAGGTAACGTTGAAGCCATTCACATTATGGCAGATGGTAAGAGCTATTATGGTATTCAAGCAGCGAATGGTCGCTACTACGATAAGCAAGGGGAAACCCTTGGTAAAGGCTTTGCGCGTTATCCATTGCAACGTCAAGCCCGTATTTCTTCACCATTTAACCCAAATCGGCGCCATCCAGTAACGGGACGTGTTCGTCCGCATAAAGGGGTAGACTTTGCTGTTTCACCAGGTACGCCAGTTATTGCGCCAGCAGAAGGTGTGGTGGAAAAAGTGGCTTATCAAGCTGGTGGTGCAGGACGTTATGTGGTGATACGCCATGGTCGTGAATATCAAACGGTGTATATGCATTTAAGTCGTGCTTTAGTGCGTGCGGGCCAAACAGTGAAGAAAGGGGAGCGCATTGCATTAACTGGTAATACGGGTATTTCAACCGGTCCACACTTGCACTACGAGTTTCATATCAATGAGCGAGCGGTGAACCCGCTTACGGTGAAATTACCAGGTACCAGCAGCGGTATGGCAACTGCAGAGCGTAAGCAATTCTTAGTCCGAGCAAAAGAAGTTGAAAGAACATTAAAATTATAGTGAATAAAATGCGGTCAAATTTGACCGCATTTTTTATAGGCCTAAAAAATTAGCTGAAAACTGACCGCACTTCATCTTTTCTCTTTTTCCTCAATATGCTATTCTCTTTGCATTTTAGAATTATTCTCATTTTTATGATTAAGCGACGTTATCTGATTTTTCTTTTGATCGTGCTTTCCTTTGTTTCACTTTTTCTCGGGGTAAGTACCGTTAATTTGCAAGGGTTACTGAATTTTGAAGGTAATCAATGGCAGATCTTTTTAATTAGTCGCGTGCCTCGTTTAATTAGTATCTTAATTGCTGGCGCATCCCTAAGTATTTGTGGTTTAGTGATGCAGCAACTCAGTCGAAACCGATTTGTTTCTCCCACCACTGCGGGCACCATGGATAGTGCAAGATTAGGGATTTTAATGGCGATGCTGTTTTTCCCAACGGCTTCGATGTTGTTAAAAACCACTATTGCAGTCATCGTGTCTTTCCTTGGAACATTGTTATTTATGACGATTCTGTCCCGTTTGAAATTCAAGGACACGATTTTTGTGCCTTTAGTGGGTATTATGTTCGGTAATATCATCGGTTCAATTACTGCCTTCATCGCTTACAAAGAAGATTTATTGCAAAACTTATCCGGGTGGCTACAAGGGGACTTTTCTCTTGTGATGTCAGGCCGTTATGAATTGTTATATTTCAGTATTCCTACACTCATCGTGGCTTATTTATTTGCGCATCGTTTTTCTATTGTCGGGATGGGGAAAGATTTTACCGTCAATTTAGGTCTAAATTACAACCAGGTACTTTATCTCGGATTGCTCATTGTGGCGGTTGTGTCCTCGATTATTATCGTGTCTGTTGGCGTGATCCCTTTCTTGGGATTAATTATTCCGAATATCGTCACGCTTTATTTAGGGGATAACTTGAAGAAAGTGTTATCTCATACCGCTTTGTTAGGTGCGGTATTTGTTTTATTCTGCGATATTTTAGGTCGAAGTGTGATTTATCCTTATGAGATTTCCATTAATGCCGTGGTTGGCGTATTTGGCAGTGGTATCTTCTTATTTTTATTATTAAAGCGGTATAGAAATGGCTAAGAAATCTTCTTCTCAACTGATTGTATTGTCGTTGTTAGCCATTGTTTCTCTTGCACTCTATTTAGGCTACAACTTACCAAACCGTTGGCAATATGCCTTGGAAAATCGTGCCCTATCCTTAATTGCGATTGTGATTACAGGCGCTGCAATTGCACTTGCTACGATGATTTTCCAAACTGTCGTGAATAACCGAATTCTCACGCCGAGTATTTTAGGGTTAGATTCGCTGTATTTACTGATTCAAACAGCGATTATCTTCCTTTTCGGTTCAAGCACATTGCTTTCAATGAATTCTATTGCCTTGTTTGTGTTGTGTACGGGATTAATGATGGCCTTTTCATTAGTGCTTTATCACTTCCTGTTTAAGAAAGAAAATCAAAATATTTTCTTCTTGTTGCTTGTTGGGATTATTTTCGGCACCTTCTTTGGTAGCTTGACGACGTTTATGGAAGTGTTGATTGATCCAAATGAATTCCAGATCGCACAAGATATTGGCTTCGCAAGTTTCAACCGAATCAATACACAAATCTTGTGGGTTGCATTAGCCATTTTAGTGGCGACGATTGTTTTCAGTCTGAAATATTGGCATTGCTTTGATGTGTTGGCGTTAGGGCGAGAAAATGCGATCAACTTAGGTATCGATTATCAAAAGACCTTAAAAGTCCTCTTAATTCTCGTGGCAATTTTAACCTCAGTGTCGACCGCACTTGTTGGCCCACTTACTTTCCTTGGGTTATTAGTGATGAACGTGACCTTTGAATTTGTTCGTGATTATCGTCACAAGGTACTTATTCCTGCTGCGATGTTAATTTCCATCATTACCTTGGTTTTTGGGCAATTATTAGTGACCCATATTTTTACGTTCCGCACGACATTAAGCATCATCGTTAATTTTGTCGGCGGTGTGTACTTTATTTATTTGTTATTAAGAGCAAACAAAAAATGGCAATAGAAATTCGCAATATTACGAAAAGTTACGGAAGCAAAAAGGTGGTGGATAATGTGTCCGTTACCATTCCTACGGGGAAAATTACGTCTTTTATCGGGCCGAATGGCGCGGGGAAGAGTACGGTGCTGTCTATTATGAGCCGTTTGTTGAATGCTGATAGTGGCGAGATCTATCTCAACGGTGAATTGCTCAATCGTAAGAAAAGTAGCGATATTGCGAAACAACTTGCGATTTTAAAGCAAACGAACAACATTAATTTGCGTCTAACCATTGAAGATTTAGTCGCTTTTGGGCGTTTTCCTTATTGCAAAGGAAACTTAACCCAAACTGACCGCACTTTTATTGATAATGCCATTGCTTATATGAATTTAGATGATATTCGCCATCAATATATCGATAACTTAAGTGGTGGGCAGCGACAACGTGCTTATATTGCGATGACACTTGCTCAAGATACCGATTATATTTTGTTGGATGAACCATTAAATAATCTGGATATGAAACATTCTGTGCAGATCATGCAAGTTTTGCGTAAATTAGCGACAGAACTCAACAAAACCGTGGTGATTGTGATTCATGATATTAATTTCGCCTCTTGTTATTCAGACTACATTGTTGCCATGAAAAATGGAAAACTAGTCCAACAAGGTGAAGTTAACCACATTATGCAATCAACCGTATTACAAGATATTTATGATATGACGATTCCGATTCAGGATATCGACGACCATAAAATTGCCGTTTATTTTAGATAAGTAAGGAAATCTTTATGAAAAAAACATTATCAACTTTAGCACTTTCACTCTTCGCACTTTCTGGTGTTGTACAAGCTGCGGATATTACCGTGGAAAATTCCGTTGGAAAACAAGTCGTGCCACAAAATCCACAACGTGTGGTAGTTCTCGATTTTGGTGTAGCTGATACGCTTCGTGCATTAGGTGTGCAAGATAAAATTGTGGGCTTCCCACAAAGCGGAAAACTCCCAACTTATCTTGCAGAATTTGCAGACAAAAAATATAAAAATGTCGGCGATTTGAAAGAACAATCATTGGAGCAAATTAACGAACTTAATCCGGATTTGATCATTGTTTCTAAGCGTCAAGAAAAAATGATCGACAAATTTAAAGAAATTGCGCCAGTATTTAATGTTGAAAATGACTACAATAATTACTACACAAGTTTTCAACAAAATGTGACCGCACTTGGTCAGATTTTTGGTAAAGAAAGTGTCGCAAAAGAAAAACTTTCAGCATTGGAAAGCAAGGTTGACCAAGTCGCAAAAGATGCGAAAGACAAAACAGCTTTGTTGGTATTGGTTAATGAAAGTAAAATCAGTGCCTTTGGTGACGGTTCTCGCTATGGCATGGTGTATCAAAAATTTGGTTTTAAACCGATTGATAACAGCATCAAATCGTCTACGCATGGACAAAGCGTTGGTTTTGAATATATCTTAGAAAAAAATCCAGACTTTTTACTCGTAGTGGATCGTACAGCGGCCATTACAGAAAAAGCCAACAATGCACAAAAAGTATTGGATAACGATATCATCAAACAAACCAAAGCGTATAAAGATGGACACATTGTGTATCTTGATGCAGCCAATTGGTATCTTGCGTTTGGTGGTTTAGAGAGCATGGAAATCATCGCACAAGAACTTGATCGTGCAGTGAAAAAATAATACGAAAAATCATCTAAAAGGGCAGTCAAGGATTGCCCTTTTTATATGTAAATTAATCTTTACACATATCAATAAACTTCCTATCATATCGGCATCATTTAATAAAACAGAGCTTATTTTATGCTGACATTTAATCCACAAGATCCGTTCTCTTGCTTTGTCACTCAAAGCCTTTCCATGAAAAGTGCGATCGAAAATGCACAACGTTTTGCGATGTTTGATGTGCCGCTTTTAATTCAAGGTGAAACTGGCACAGGTAAAGATTTATTAGCAAAAGCTTGCCATTTTGCGAGCTTGCGTCGTGAGAAAAAATTCATTGCAGTAAACTGTGCAGGCCTGCCGGATGAAGATGCGGAAAGCGAAATGTTTGGGCGTAAAGTGGGTGACAGTGAAACCATTGGTTTTTTTGAATATGCTAACGAAGGCACGGTATTACTGGATGGTATTGCTGAGCTTTCATTAAGTTTACAGGCAAAATTATTGCGTTTTTTAACGGATGGTTCTTTCCGTCGAGTGGGTGAAGAAAAAGAACATCATGCGAATGTTCGAGTGATTTGTACTTCACAAGAACCGATGGAAAAACTGTTAGAACAAGGGAAATTACGCAGTGATTTATTCCACCGCTTAAATGTTTTAGCACTAAATGTGCCACCACTGCGTGAACGAGTAGAAGACATTCAGCCTTTAACGGAAGGTTTTTTACAAGAAATCAGCACACAGCTTAAGATTTCAATGCCGCAATATGATGCTGATTTTCTGAATTATTTAAAAGGGCAGCCTTGGCAAGGCAATGTGCGAGAACTATACAATGTCTTGTATCGCGCCTGTTCCTTAGCGAAAAATAACCAACTTGATATTGAAAGTTTAAATTTAAAACCCGTACAAAGTGCGGTCATTTCTGCGGATGATTTTGGTGAGCAAACGCTAGATGAGATCATGGGACAATATGAGGCGAGTGTACTCCGCGCTTTTTATGCCCAGTATCCAAGTACGCGAAAATTGGCACAAAGATTAGGCGTATCACATACGGCGATTGCCAATAAATTAAAACAATACGGTATTAGTAAATAATTTCTGACAGTTTAGGGAATTGTTTACAAAGTTTAAGCCATTCGACTTTATCAATTTGTACATTGAGGATAAACTCCCCCTCATCTGAAATTTTTTCGTGACGAATGCTGTCTAATTGATAGAGTGCGTGGCGAATTTTCCCCTCTTGCGGGAGCAGCGTGAGGGTGAAAGAAAGTATCTCATTTTTCAACCGCACTTTTATAGCTTCAAGCAGTAGATCTAATCCTTCACCTGAATGTGCTGAAAGGTAAACGGCAACGGGCTTATTTTCGTCATCATATTCAATATGGGGCGCCACATTTTCTAATAAATCAATTTTGTTATACACCAATAATGCAGGCACTTTGTCAGCTTTAATTTCTTCCAACACTAAATTCACGGCTTCAATATTTTCGATCTTTCTAGCGTCAGCTGCATCAATGACATGCAATAACAAACTCGCTTCTACCGTTTCTTGCAAGGTAGATTTAAAAGCGGAAACTAAATCATGGGGAAGTTGGCGAACAAAACCAACGGTATCGGCGAGAATGGCTGTTCCAACATCTTGAATTTGTAAACGTCTTAAGGTGGGATCAAGGGTGGCAAAAAGCTGATCCGCTGCATAGACATTGGCTTGCGTGATGAAATTGAATAGTGTCGATTTTCCCGCATTGGTATAACCCACTAAGGAAATGGTCGGAATATCCGCTTTTTGTCGAGTTTGGCGATTTTGGTTGCGTTGTTTTTCGACTTTTGCCAAACGATTTTGCAACTGCGCAATACGCACCTTGATTAAACGGCGATCCGTTTCTAATTGCGTTTCCCCTGGACCACGTAATCCAACCGCCCCTTTTTGCTGATCTAAGCCTGTTTTTCGACGAACTAACCGAGTCGATAAATGCTTGAGTTGGGCTAATTCAACTTGTAATTTCCCTTCGTGCGATCGGGCTCGTTGAGCAAAGATATCTAAAATTACCCCAGTGCGATCCACAACGCGACATTGGCAAATGCTTTCTAAATTACGGGTTTGAGCAGGGGTTAATTGATGATTCACCAAAACAACATCGGCATCTAAGGCTTTTACTGCATCCGCAATTTCTTGTGCTTTTCCTTCACCGATAAAATATTTCGCTTGTGGCGTCGCCCGGCTCGTGGTAATGATTTGTAAAATCTCAACATTGGCAGATTCGGCTAAAAGTTGGAATTCTTGCAGATCTTCAATGTTTTTATTTTGAGAAAAGAAAACATGCACGACGACAGCTTTATCTTTTGCCGATTGGCTATTGTCGCCTGTTTTAGATGACGAAAGTGCGGTTGAAATTTCAGGTGAATTTTCAACCGCACTTAAATTGATGAAATCATTCATTGAACAGAATTATTCTGCTTGTGTTTCTACTTCCGATGCAGCGTCAGACGTTTGTGCCGCATGATGACCGCCGTTATTATTGTGGTGAGAAACAGAACGTGCTGGAACCACAGTTGAAATAGCGTGTTTGTACACCATTTGATTAACCGTGTTTTTTAATAAAATCACGAATTGGTCGAATGATTCGATTTGACCCTGTAATTTAATCCCATTAACGAGATAAATCGAAACAGGAATACGTTCACGGCGTAACGCATTCAAATAAGGATCTTGTAATGATTGTCCTTTTGCCATTTTGCTATCCTTTGTTGTTATATGTTAATTAATGATAGAAACGAGTTGTCTCCATCACCAAATATAGCAATAAACATTTTTCTTGTCTATGGGTTTATCTCTTTGCTTTCACGCAGTTTTTTCAGAATTGTTTTCATTTTTTCATCTAGTTGTGCATTGAAACGTAATGTTTCGCCCGTTTTAGGGTGTTCAAATCGAATAGAAAATGCATGTAAAAACAAACGATTGAGCCCGAGATCTTGCATATATTTATCGAATTCTTTATCTCCGTATTTATCATCCAGCGCGATTGGGTGACCTGCATATTGAGTATGAACTCGGATCTGATGGGTTCTTCCCGTTACAGGCGACGCTTTTACTAGGGTCGCATTTTGATAGCGTTCTTCAATGGCAAATCGCGTTTCAGAAGGTTTGCCTTGTTCACTGACTTTAACGATGCGTTCACCACTAGCCAGCTCATTTTTTAATAAAGGCGCTTGCACGACTTTTACATGAGATTGCCATTGTCCACGCACGAGTGCGAGATAATCTTTTTGTACGGTTTTTATACGAAGTTGTTCATGTAAGTTGCGTAAGGCAGAGCGTTTCTTCGCCACTAATAAGATACCTGATGTATCTCTGTCTAAACGGTGAACCAACTCTAAAAAGCGGGCTTCAGGACGTAATGCACGCAAGGCTTCAATCACACCAAAATTCAAGCCACTCCCGCCATGAACAGCAATGCCAGAAGGTTTGTTCAAGACTAATAAACAATCATCTTCAAAAATAATATGGCGTTCAAGGGAGGCGACTTTGTTCAAGTTTTTAGAAATCGGCGCGGTATTTTTTTCAGAAACACGAACTGGCGGCACACGCACCACATCACCATTTTGTAATTTATATTCAGGTTTGATTCGCCCTTTGTTCACACGTACTTCGCCTTTACGCAGAATGCGATAAATCAAACTTTTTGGCACACCTTTTAATTTTGCCAATAAATAATTATCAATGCGTTGTCCTGCTTCGTCTTCAGAAATGGTGAGCATTTTGACGGATTGATTGATGATTTTTTCTTGTTTTTCAGTCATTGAATCTGTCCTTTAAAAATTGGGCTGAATCATATCACAATATCCCTGGTGATAATAGCAAGAATGCCTTGCTAATTTAGCCCCGAATGTGGATAATAGAGCGTCTTTCTGCGCCTAAAATTTGGCATTTAGAAAGCGATTTTGTATGTTGGTCAAAACTCAATGCGGCGAATGGCATAAGACATTGATAATCAATATATTTTTCTTGAAGGTTAACGCTTCCTTGCAATGCGTAATTAACACACCGCATTGTTTTACGAAAATTGTCTTAGATAACAATTGAGTATGCTATCAATGCACCCAGCAACACACAGTCGTGAGATTGACTGTTCGCGAGAAACACGAGGTCGATGGCTAAGGTCAGTAAATCTGTAAAGAGTGGTTAATTTTCAAGGTATTTTAGATAATTCAAAACGAGAAATTGACAATGAAAAGAATGTTAATCAATGCGACTCAAAAAGAAGAGTTGCGCGTTGCGTTGGTCGATGGCCAGCGTTTATTCGACTTGGATATTGAAAGTCCGGGTCATGAACAGAAAAAAGCCAATATTTACAAAGGAAAAATCACTCGCGTGGAGCCGAGTTTAGAAGCTGCCTTTGTGGATTATGGTGCAGAGCGCCATGGCTTCCTTCCTTTAAAAGAAATTGCCCGAGAGTATTTCCCTGCTGATTATGTGTTCCAAGGTCGTCCAAATATCCGTGATATTTTGACCGAAGGCCAAGAAGTGATCGTTCAGGTGAATAAAGAAGAACGTGGCAATAAAGGTGCGGCCTTAACCACTTTTGTTTCCCTTGCCGGTAGTTATTTGGTGATTATGCCAAACAATCCTCGTGCAGGTGGTATCTCTCGTCGTATTGAAGGCGATGAACGTATCGAATTAAAAGAAGCATTGAGTTCTTTAGATGTACCAGAAGGCGTTGGTCTTATCGTGCGTACAGCTGGTGTGGGTAAATCACCAGAAGAATTACAATGGGACTTAAAAGTACTTTTGCATCATTGGGAAGCGATCAAACAAGCTTCACAAAGTCGTCCGGCGCCGTTCTTAATTCACCAAGAAAGTGATGTGATCGTTCGTGCGATCCGTGATTACTTGCGTCGTGATATCGGTGAGATCTTAATTGATAGCCCGAAAGTATTTGAAAAAGCGAAAGCACACATCAAACTTGTACGCCCAGATTTCATCAATCGTGTGAAACTGTATCAAGGCGAAGTGCCGCTATTTAGCCACTATCAAATTGAGTCACAAATTGAATCCGCCTTCCAACGTGAAGTGCGTTTACCTTCAGGTGGTTCAATTGTCATTGATGTGACAGAAGCATTAACGGCGATCGATATCAACTCGGCGCGTTCAACTCGTGGTGGTGATATTGAAGAAACCGCATTAAATACCAACCTTGAAGCAGCGGATGAAATTGCTCGTCAATTACGTTTACGTGACTTAGGTGGCTTAGTGGTTATCGACTTCATCGATATGACACCTGTTCGTCACCAACGTGAAGTAGAAAACCGTATTCGTGATGCTGTGCGTCAAGACCGTGCACGTATTCAAATTAGCCGTATTTCTCGCTTCGGCTTGCTGGAAATGTCGCGTCAGCGTTTAAGCCCATCATTAGGTGAGTCTTCTCACCATGTTTGCCCACGCTGTCAAGGTACAGGTAAAGTGCGTGATAACGAAAGTTTATCACTTTCTATCTTACGTTTAATCGAAGAAGAAGCGTTAAAAGAAAATACCAAACAAGTACACACCATCGTGCCAGTACAAATCGCGTCTTACTTACTTAACGAAAAACGTAAAGCCGTTCATAGCATCGAAAAACGCCATGATGTTGATATTATCGTGGTACCAAATGAAGCAATGGAAACGCCACATTTCAGCGTATTCCGTGTTCGTGAGGGCGAAGAGCTAAATGAATTAAGCTATAACTTAGCGAAATTCCATGATGCACAAGACGATACATTTGTACCAGAAGAGTCTCTAGTTTCTCGCAATATTGAAACTGCAGCAGTGACATCTGAGCAAGTGATGGAAAGTGCAGCAGTATCTTTATCGATTCCAACAGCTGCACCAGCACCGGTTGAGCGTAAATCGGAAGAACCATCATTGTTTGCGAAAATTGTTGCCGCAATTAAAGGTTTATTAGCTTCTGAACCAAAAGAAGAAGAGAAAAATCAAAATAACCGCAACAATCGTAACAACAACCGTAATAATCGCCGCAATCAAGATCGTCGTAATAATCGTCGTTCTCGCAACAACGAAAACAACGATAATGCGAAGAATGCAGATGAAGAAAATGCACGTCCAACTCGCGAGCGTGTAAATAATCGTCGCAATCGTCGTAACGCGAATGAAGAAGTGACATCTGAAAGTGCGGTTAATTTTGCTAATGTTTCTGATGATAATCGTCAAGAAGAAAAAGCAGAGAAACCGGTAGCAGAGCGTCGTCAACGTCGTGATTTACGTAAACGTGTTCGTATTGATGACAATGCAACTGATGTAAACGAGAATGTTATTGAGGCGGTTGAAGTACCAGTTGTTGAGACTGTTCAAAATGAAGTGGTTGAAAACAATGTTGCTGATAATGCTGAAGATAAACCACGTCAAGAACGTCAGCGTCGTACTCCACGTCATTTACGTACATCGAATAATCAACGCCGTCGTCGTAATGAAATGAAGTCACCAATGCCATTATTTGCGGCAGTTGCTTCACCTGAATTAGCAAGCGGTAAAGTATGTATCGATTATTCTGCAGTGAATGCACCGAAAGAAAATAATTTCTTATCAGTGGATGAGTTGCTTGAGCAAGAGAAAACGAAAAAAGGTGTGATCACCCCGGCAACGGGTATTGTCGTGGAAGAAAAATCAGTTGAAGCACAACCTGCGTTAGATTTCATTACTCAACCGGCAAATGAAGCGGTTCAACAGAAAGTGCAAGAGTCATTAGAACGCTTGCATCATAAATCAGAACCAGTTGCTCAAGTTGCAACGGCAGAAGTTGAACTTCAAGAAAAAGCTGAGCTTGCTCGTTCTTATGTGTTCACAGGTCGTGCAGGTACCATTTCAGCAGTACAGCACACAAAAGCAGCGATGACATTAGCGAAAGCACCAGATGAAGAGTCTAAACCATTCCCAATTGTGGAATGGAAGGAGTCTCGTTATTACTTTAACGGTAAAGGCGCCGCAGGCCATCATAGTGCAATTAGCCATATTTATTCTGAAGCGACACAAGCGAAAGCAGAGTAATATCTCAATAATAAAGACGGAGCCCGTAGGTTCCGTTTTTTATTTTGTGTATTTTTAAAACATTGTGATTTAAAAGTAGTCAGTCAGATAATTTTTTTATTTTCTTGCTTGACGGGGTGGGGGAAAAAACGTATTATTCACCTCGCTTAAATCACGGAGGAATGGTCGAGTGGTTGAAGGCACCGGTCTTGAAAACCGGCGAGGGTTTACGCCCTCCGTGAGTTCGAATCTCACTTCCTCCGCCATCAAATTCAAAAAATCCCTAAATCGAAAGATTTAGGGATTTTTACTTTTCAGCCTATTAAAAAATATCTTATTTTTTGACCGCACTTTCTTGGGCCTCTTTAAAGGCAAGGTATTCTTCTAAGGTCTCAATCGCTTCTAAACATTTTTGACGGCGCGTTAAATAAATTGCCGCAGTTTGCTTATGCATATCTCGTTGAATATCTGTTTGAGCCGTATTAGCTTGTGCTTTGGCTTCTTCGTATTTTTCCGTGAGTTGCTGTAAGGCTTCATAATATTTTTCTAAACGCTCTCTAGGAGGGAGACGATGAATGCTATGTTGTGATTTACTACTTACAACTTGTGGCTCTGCTATTTTCGGCTGAATGGGCTTTTTATACTTACGATTCATGGCTTCCGTTAAGGCGCTACATTGCCCTAAAAGATGTTCTACCATAAATACAATTTGCTCTTCATTTTGATAAGGAATTTTACATAGCTTAGTTAAGCTTTGTTGGATTTCTTTGAGATAAAAACCGACGGTTTCAAAATCTTCAGTAAATAAAGTGCGGTTAAATTTTGCGTTGATTTTTTTATCTGAGTCAGCTTGATAAACTTGTGTCAGTTGCTGTACTTTTTGTTCGAGCGTATTGAGTAATGATTGAATAGACATAAAAAAATCCCCGCATAATGTATGCAGGGATTATAACGATTAAAGGGTCATGGCTGCAATCCAACCGAATGCTAATAGTGGGATATTGTAGTGAATAAAGGTTGGCACAACAGAATCCCAAATGTGGTCGTGTTTACCATCTATATTTAAACCGGATGTCGGCCCAAGTGTTGAGTCAGAAGCCGGTGAACCCGCATCTCCTAATGCCGCTGCTACACCTACGATAGCCACTGTCGCAAGTGGTGAGAAACCAAAAGAGAGACAAAGAGGTACATAAATTGAGGTGATAATTGGTACAGTTGAGAAAGAAGAACCAATACCCATGGTAATCAATAACCCAACGAGTAACATTAAGAATGCCGCAACGCCTTTACTTTGAATCGCACCGGTTGAAAGTGCATCAACTAATTCTTTCACACCGCTTGTAGTATTAATCACATTCGCGAAACCAGACGCAGCAATCATAACAAAGCCAATCATTGCCATTAAGCGTAAACCTTGTTGGAAAATGTCGTTACTTTCTTTGAGTTTGAAGATACCGAATGCCCCGAAAATTGTTAAACCGACTAAACCACCAATAATTGTAGAGCTTGTGAAAAGCTGGGTGGCAAAAGTGGCGATAATGGCGACCGCACTTGCGGTAATTTGAATAGGTTTAATATTCGCAATGTGTTGTTCAATTTCAGCTGTAGTTGGTTCTGCAGTCGTCACCACATACTCGCGCGGTTTGCGATAGGTAACAAACACAGCAGTGAGTAAACCAAGAATCATACCAATCACAGGGATAAGCATAGCAAAAGAAACTTCACCTACACTGGTTTGTAAGCCGAGTGATGCACCAGCAAGATTGATATTTTTAACTAAAACGCTTTCAATAAAGATTTTCCCGAAACCAACCGGTAAGATCATATAGGTTGCCGTTAAACCGAAGGTAATAATACAAGCCACTGCACGACGGTCGATTTTTAAACGGTTAAAAATAGAAAGTA
>CAJPKS010000003.1:0-29300 GCA_905371285.1 Haemophilus sp. HMSC068C11
CTATTAAATAAACAAGTGTAAAAATTTATTCGTGATGATGAAAAAATTTTATTCATCTAAAAAAAGCGCTAACAGCTCGTTCAAAAACAATTTTCCGTGTTCAGTGATTTGCCAAGAATCCAGTGTTTCGACGATATAATTCTGTTGAATGGCAAAATCAATTTGATTTTTGACCGCACTTTGCTAAAGCCCCGTTTAATGCTCAAATTCTTGTTTTGGCACCGCTTCCAGTAAGCGGAAGCGATTCATAAAAAACTCAAAAGCGCGGTCATTTTTTTCCACGTTTTTTTCTTCATAAAGATATTCACCACGCAAATAGCCTTTTGGATGCTTCGTTTTAGAAAAACGTAAAATATCGCCATCAGGGAAAGTGAGTTTTCCATGTGCGCCACAGCCTATCGCCAAATAATCCCCGAATCGCCAATAATTCAAATTATGCTGACACTGAAAGCCCGGTTTCGAATAAGCGGATGTTTCATATTGCTGATAACCGGCTTCGGTTAAAAGTTGGTGGCCTTGCTCAAAAATATCCCAAAGCTCATCATCATCTGGCAACGTAGGCGGACGATAAGCAAACATGGTATTAGGTTCAATGGTGAGTTGATACCAAGAAAGGTGTGGTGGAGCAAGCTCAATGGCTTGTCGCAAATCATCTAGAGCTTCTTCAAGCGTTTGGTTTGGCAAGCCATGCATTAAATCTAGATTGAAACTTTTTAACCCAGAAACTTTCGCCAAACTGACCGCACTTTTAGCCTCCGCCGCATTATGAATGCGCCCTAAACGTTGTAATTTATCGTCATTAAAACTTTGGATGCCCATAGAAATACGTGTTACACCAGCGTCCACATAACCTTTAAAACGCTCTGCTTCCACGGTGCCAGGATTGGCTTCCATAGTGATTTCAATATTCTCTGAAAAAGGAATGCGACGTTTAATTTCTGCTAATAACCACTTGATACTTTCCGCTGAAAATAAACTCGGCGTACCACCACCAATAAAAATTGAATGAAGTGGCCGATTTTGAATACTAGCCTGATATTTCTCTAAGTCTGTCTCAAGATCGGCGATCAGATGTTGCACATATTCTTGTTCAGGAATTGTGCCTTTCTGTGCATGCGAATTGAAATCACAATAAGGGCATTTCTGCACACACCAAGGAATGTGAACATAAAGGGAAAGAGGGGGGAATTTTTGCATAATTAAAAGTCAAAAGGGCTTGTTTTCACAAGCCCTAAAAATGAGTCATTAATTGACCGCTCTTGCTGTTTTAGTCGCAGCTTTACGGCGTGGTGCTTTCGCTTTCGTTTCCACTTTCACGAATTCAATGCCTTTAGGTGGATTCTCTAACGCTAAACCTAACACTTCATCAATGGTTTCTACCGCATGAATCGCTAGATTTTCTTTCACGTTATCTGGAATTTCTTCCAAATCTTTCACGTTATCTTTTGGAATCAATACGGTTTTAATGCCACCACGATGTGCCGCCAATAATTTTTCTTTCAATCCGCCAATTGGTAATACTTTACCGCGTAGGCTGATTTCACCTGTCATCGCAACATCAGCACGCACTGGGTTACCCGTTAAGCAAGAAACTAATGCGGTACACATTGCGATACCTGCACTTGGACCATCTTTCGGTGTCGCACCATCTGGCACGTGAATGTGAATATCACGTTTTTCATGGAATTCAGAATTGATACCCAATTTCTCCGCACGCGCACGGACTACGGTCATCGCTGCTTGGATAGATTCTTTCATCACATCGCCTAATGAACCAGTGAAGGTTAATTTACCTTTGCCCACCACTGATGCAGTTTCAATAGTCAGTAAGTCACCGCCCACTTCTGTCCACGCAAGTCCAGTTACTTCGCCCACACGGTTTTGGGTATCCGCTTTACCAAATTCAAAACGTTTCACACCAAGATAGTCATGCAAGTTGTCTGAATTAACGGTAATGGATTTCACTTTTGGATTGACCAATAAATTCTTCACTGCTTTACGACAGATTTTAGAAATCTCACGCTCTAATCCGCGCACACCAGCTTCACGGGTGTAATAACGGATAATATCTAAAATGGCGCTTTCTTCGATGGTTAATTCGCCTTTTTTCAATCCATTACGTTCAATTTGTTTTTGTAACAAATGTTGCATCGCAATATTGAGTTTTTCATCTTCGGTATAACCAGAAAGACGAATCACTTCCATACGATCTAGCAATGGACCTGGAATATTCATGGAATTTGAGGTTGCCACAAACATCACATCAGACAAATCGTAGTCCACTTCAAGATAATGATCGTTGAAGGTAGTATTCTGTTCTGGATCAAGCACTTCTAACAAGGCTGACGCAGGATCACCTCGCATATCCGAAGACATTTTATCAATCTCATCAAGCAAGAAGAGTGGGTTTTTCACGCCAACTTTTGCCATTTTTTGAATCAATTTACCCGGCAATGCACCAATATAGGTTTTACGGTGACCACGGATTTCTGCTTCATCACGTACTCCACCTAATGCCATACGCACATATTTACGACCTGTTGCATTCGCAATAGATTGACCCAGTGAGGTTTTACCTACCCCCGGTGGCCCTACTAAGCAAAGGATTGGACCTTTGATTTTGTTTAGACGTGCTTGCACTGCAAGGTATTCTAAAATGCGTTCTTTCACACGTTCTAAACCATAGTGATCTGCATCTAAGACTTGTTGTGCTTTTGCGATATCTTTCTTCACTTTAGTACGTTTATGCCATGGTACTTGAAGCATCCACTCAACATAGCTACGCACCACCGTTGCTTCCGCAGACATCGCTGACATCATTTTGAGTTTTTGTAACTCACTCTCTACTTTTTCGCGCACATCTGCCGGCATACCTGCCGCTTCAACCTTTTGACGAAGTTGTTCAACTTCATCAATGGTATCTTCGCTTTCGCCTTCGTCCATTTCTTTGCGAATCGCTTTGATTTGTTCGCTAAGATAATAGTTACGCTGGCTTTTCTCCATTTGTTTTTTCACACGGCCACGGATGCGTTTTTCAACTTGAAGAATATCCGCTTCAGATTCCATCATGCCGAGCAAGTATTCCAAACGCTCTTGCACATCTGCCAGTTCTAACACGCTTTGTTTATGGCGAACAGTTACAGGAATATGTGCAGCCATGGTATCTGCTAAACGATCGGCATCATCAATGCGTTGAAGTGCACCTAAAACATCTGCGGGAATTTTTTTATTGAGTTGCAGATAGTTTTCAAATTCATTTAAAACGGCTGCCTTCACCACATCTAATTCTTTTTCATCGCCAAACGTGGTTTCAATCGGCGTAACTTCCGCAGAAAAATGATCTTCACCATCATTTAATTGATTGATTTTCGCGCGTTGTTGCCCTTCCACCAACACTTTCACAGTGCCGTCTGGCAATTTTAATAATTGAATAATATTGGCAATCGTCCCGACATCGAATACATCATCAACGGTAGGTTCTTCTAAATCAGCCTGCTTTTGTGACACCAATAATAATTGTTTGCCCTCATTCATGGCTTCATCAAGAGCGCTAATGGATTTTGCGCGCCCAACAAAAAGTGGCATCACCATATAAGGGAAAACGACGACATCCCGTAATGGCAATACAGGAAGTGTACGTTGTTGAGTTCTTTTGGCGTTCATAGTTATCTCTCCTACATCAATTCTATAATTTCATTGAATATGGGGATGAGTTGCATAAATTCAAGGTAGGATTTGGCATATTAAGGATAAATCGAAAAATAGGCAAGTAAAGAACCACCTTTATTGATGGTTAATTGGAAAAACTATGGAATACAGGTACAATAAGTGCGGTCAAAAATCAGCATGATTTTACTCAATAAAAAACGTTTGAAAAAATAACCGCACTTTATCCATTATGACAGCAAAACAAACTATTACTTTCGCGACCTTTCAAGAATTACTGCCCGATTCTTGCAATCACCCATTAAAAAAACAATTAAGGGATAAAGCCCGTTATTACGGACGCAAATTTTTATTTAAAAAACAATGTGATGCATTGGTTGATTTCTTAAATACTCATCAAACCTGGATTCCGCTTTTTCAACAAAATCCGTATCGTTTTAATGCATTGCTCGCCACCTATTGTGACAAACGTTTTTCTGCAACTGATCGACTCAATGCCATTACCAATAATCTGTTAATGCTTGAAGAAAAAATGGGCGTAGAATTTTGCCAAAAACTACTCCAAGAAAAATCCCTTTTATTGTCACAATTAACAGATCAACTTGGTATTTATTTCAATATCAACCAGATTGACCCTTTTGAAGGTTATTTTTCCATTAACTTAAAAGACAATGATGGGCGCAGCATTTATGATGCTTCTTTCACCTTTTTAAAGCCAAATAAGTTACTTATTGCTTCAATTCAAGGCCCTTCTTATGAAGAAGCGCAAGAAGCCGTAAAACAAGCCACAAAAGAATTACACGGTGTTCGCCCGATGTTTATGTTGATGAATGTTTTCCGCTTGTTAGCCGAAAAATGGCAATGTGAATTAATCGGTATTCCTCACACTTCACAAGGTAAATATCGCCTATCTGCTCGCAGTAAAATTCTATTCAATTACGATGAATTCTGGCAAGAAAACCAAGGGCAATTAAATGGTCAATATTGGCAATTACCGCTTGAAAGCGCCCGCAAACCATTGGAAGAAATTGCCAGTAAAAAACGTTCTATGTACCGAAAACGTTATGAAATGTTGGATGATTTGAGTGAAAAAATTACTCAATTTTCCTAAATAAAATAGACTTAAGCTGGGTTTAATCGCAATCAAGCCCTGTTTAGGTAAACGATTGCTAACCTTGCTATTATTACATTCTTTTAAAAATCACACTTTGCTTTTTTGCTCATTTTGTGTAGAATACGCGCTCGGCTTATTGACTAATCCGAACACAAGGAGTTCTCCATAATGGAAGCATCAAAGAAAAAGATGAAATTCCCTTCCGCATTTAGCATCCTCTTTATTATTCTTCTTATTGCTATTGGCCTAACTTGGCTTATTCCCTCAGGGGCCTACTCTAAACTTTCCTATGACAGCACCGAAAATCATTTTATTGTCAAAACCCACGGAATTCCCGATCAAAGCTATCCAGCAACAGAACAAACCCTGAATCAACTCAATATCAAAATTCAACTTTCTCATTTCACCAACGGCATTATCAAAAAGCCGATTGCTATCCCCGATACCTATCAACGCATTGAACAACACGAAAAAGGCATTACCGATATGATTCACGCCATGGTAGATGGCACCATTGAAGTCGCGGATATTATGATTTTTATTTTTATACTTGGCGGGATGATTGGTGTTATCAACAAAACAGGAGCGTTTAATGCCGGATTAATGTCTCTCACCAAGAAAACGAAAGGAAATGAATTCTCTGTTGTCTTCGCTGTCTGCGTGTTGATGCTGCTAGGCGGTACGGCTTGTGGTATTGAAGAAGAAGCAGTAGCCTTCTACCCAATTCTTGTTCCTGTCTTTTTAGCCTTAGGTTATGATTCTATTGTCTGTGTTGGTGCCATATTCCTTGCTGCATCAATGGGCACTGCCTTCTCTACAATTAATCCATTCTCCGTTGTCATTGCCTCAAATGCTGCAGGGATTCCATTCACTGAAGGGATGGGATTTCGCACACTGGGACTTATTCTTGGTGGAACCTGTGTAATAGCCTATATGTATTGGTACTGTAAAAAACTGCGTGCCAATCCTGAATTTTCTTATACCTATGACGATCGCCAAGCCTTCTATGATCTCTATATGAAAGATATTGATCCGAATGCAACCGTTGAATTTACCTTTAGAAGAAAACTGATTCTGATTCTATTTAGTGGCGCCTTTCCTCTCATGGTATGGGGTGTGATGTTTGGGGGCTGGTGGTTCCCTCAAATGGCGGCTTCCTTCCTAGCCATTACCATCATTATTATGTTTATCAGTGGATTGCCTGAAAAAGATGTCGTAAATGGATTTACTCATGGTGCTTCTGAATTAGTCGGCGTCGCATTGATTATCGGGCTCGCTCGAGCAGTTAATATCATTCTAGAGCAAGGAATGATTTCTGACACTATTCTCGATTATATGACTCATCTTGTTGGTGGAATGAATGGTGGTGTCTTTATTATTGGTCAGCTCATTGTCTTCATTTTCTTAGGATTGGTTGTACCTTCCTCTTCAGGCCTTGCCGTACTCGCTATGCCAATTATGGCACCGCTGGCTGATACTGTTGGCATTCCAAGAGATATCGTGGTATCGGCTTACAACTGGGGACAATATATTATGTTATTCCTTGCGCCAACAGGATTGGTCCTTGTCACGCTACAAATGCTTGGTATTCCATTCAATAAATGGCTGAAATTTGTCATGCCAATCGTGGGCGGTCAATTTGTTATCTCATCGATACTTCTCCTCATTCAAGTATTTATGTATGCACAATAAGCAATCAAATAAAAAGCCACGCAATCTTGCGTGGCTTCTTTTTATCATCTGATGTTATTTGACAAACTCATCAAACTCTAACTCATAATCATCACCATCTCTGGTGTATTTGATATAACGTGGAAATTGTTCACCTGAGAATTTCTTCACCATAATGTCTTTGTTACCTGTTTTAAATGAATAGGTGATTTCCGTGACAGTTTGCTTATTATATTGGATCTGTTTTTCCACTTTCTTCA
Source organism: Haemophilus sp. HMSC068C11 (assembly GCA_905371285.1). Lineage (GTDB taxonomy): Bacteria > Pseudomonadota > Gammaproteobacteria > Enterobacterales > Pasteurellaceae > Haemophilus_D. The sequence goes on from CAJPKS010000003.1 coordinate 6,712, forward strand.
CATTCACATTTTCCATTGGGTAAAGTTTTTTACCATTTGTGATTTGGAAACTGGTTGGCAATTTATCGTAATAGCTCAACTGAAATGCCATGGTGAATAAGTCAAAAGTCGGTAATGTTAACGGTTCGGTTTCTAACCCATTTTTCACTTTACCGTATTCAATGGTTGTTGGTGAAATTTTAGAAATGGCATAAGGCTTACCATTACGCACATCTTGATAATTCACCATTTTAAATTGACTCGCAGTTTGTGAACCACGAGAAGTAAACACAATATTGTACAACGGAACATTAATTTTTGCATTGACTGAATACTGTGAACCATCAGCCTTAAAATGCACGTACGCAGGCATTAAATAATTCGAACTGTATTTAATATTATAATCTACCGCAGACCATGCTGTTGGCACATAAGCAATTAATGCAGCAAAAAGGATTTTAAATAACTTCATTGGTTGTCCTTATATATAAAAATAGGTTGCCCTTTAGAGTATCACAGCGAGAAGAAGTTCCCCATTAAAAAACCATCTTATCCGCAGACAAGATGGTTTTCATTTATATTAGCTTAATGGGAGATTATAAAACTGCACCCGCCATTAAGAAACCGAATAATACAGATAAACTGATTGCAATCACACCCGGCACTAAGAATGGGTGGTTGAATACATATTTACCGATACGAGTTGAACCAGTGTCATCCATTTCTACTGCCGCAATTAAGGTTGGGTAAGTAGGAAGGATAAATAATGCTGATACTGCGGCAAATGCTGCAATCGCGGCTTCCGGAGAAACACCTAATAAAATTGCAGTTGGATATAATGCTTTTGCAGTTGCAGCTTGTGAGTAAAGTAAGGTACTTGCGAAGAACAAGATTACCGCTAAACTCCAAGGGTATTGTTGTAAGAACTCAGCTGATACCGCTTTAATTTGATCGATATGACCTTCAACAAAAGTATTACCTAACCATGCTACACCAAGCACACAAATTACCGCTGACATACCAGATTTAAAGGTTGCTGCATTAGTAATTTTTGCGGTATCCACTTTACATGCCATAGTGATAATGGCTGCAGTTGCAAGCATGAAAGAGATAATGGCGTTATCACGAGAAAGAATTGGGTTTTGAATTAAACCAACTGTTTTACTGATTGCAGTTGCATAAAGCATGACCACTAAAATCGCGATAAGGAAAATTGCGACAGAACGTTTTGCATAAGGTTTGATCTCAATTTGCATTTCACCACGCATAGTAATTAAACCTTTTGCTAGACGATCTTGGTAAACTTCATCATCTTTCAAATCTTTACCAAGGAAGTTACAAATCACCGCAGTAATCATACATGCTGCGTAAGTAGTTGGGATCCAAATACCTAATAATTGTAAGTAACTTAAACCAAAGTTTTTCTCTAATTCAGCAGAAAGGAATACCACCGCAGCAGAAATTGGAGAGGCTGTAATCGCAATTTGTGAAGCGATAACCGCAATAGAAAGTGGACGTGAAGGACGAATACCTTGTTCTTTTGCCACTTCAGCAATCACTGGAAGTGTTGAGAACGCTGTGTGGCCAGTACCCGCAAGTACAGTCATAAAATAAGTCACAGTTGGCGCAAGGAAAGTGATGTATTTTGGATTTTTACGTAGGATTTTTTCAGCCATTTTTACTAAGAAATCCATACCACCCGCAACTTGCATTGCCGCAATTGCCATGATTACAGACATGATAACTGAAATTACATCAAACGGAATGGCGCCCGGTTTTAAGCCAAGTAGTGAAAGTGCAACAACACCCATACCCCCCATGAAACCGATACCAATACCGCCTAATCTAGCCCCTAGGTAAATAAAGAGTAGGACGACTAAAAGTTGAGCCCAAATCATAATATTTTCTCCATATTAATTTTAAAAATAATTCCAGAACATATATTAACAACAAACTAGTGCATTATCTATATTTATTAATTGGATTAGTCTATTTTATCCGAAAGTGCGGTTAAAATTTGATTCAAATTCTGACCGCACTTTCAATGACTTTCCTAGAAATCCTCAAAGTATTGTTGAATCACTTTTGGATCTTTTGTTTGTGTTAAGGCTAATTGTAATAACACACGTGCTTTTTGCGGATTCAATGTACCTGAAGCCACAAAACCATATTTAGAATCATCTACTTCAGCATCACGTGTAGTGTAACCCGTTGGCACACGAGATGAACGAACCACCATAACACCATCTTTCGCCGCTTTTTCTAAACGTTCTAAATGGGCCGCATTCACGTTACCATTACCCACACCAGCAGAAACAATGCCTTGATAGCCCGCATCCAATAATGAATTTAATGGCTCAATTGGTGCATTAGAATAAGCATAAACAATGCCTACTTTCGGTAAGCTGTCTAATTTATCTACGTTAAATGGTGTGTTTACCGTATGTTTGCTTTCAGGTGAGCGTTCGTAATCTACTTTACTGTTATGGATATAACCCAAAGTACCATAGTTTGGAGAATGGAACGTTTGCACCGCAGTAGTACTCATTTTGGTCACATCACGTGCACCTAATACTTCATCATTCATCGCCACTAATACACCGCGACCAGATGATTTTTTATCGGTTGCCACGACGACGGCGTTATAAAGGTTTAATGGACCATCCGCACTTTTTTCTGTCGCAGGACGCATTGCACCGACTAATACAATTGGTTTTTCACATTTCGCAGTAAGATCTAAGAAATAAGCGGTTTCTTCCATGGTATCGGTACCATGAGTAATCACGAAACCATCGGTATCTTTACACTGTGCATTAATCGCTTTCGCTAATTTTAACCACACATCATCGCTCATATCTTGTGAACCAATTTTTACAATTTGCTCACCTTTTACATTCGCCAGTTGCTTAATTTCAGGCACCGCATCAATTAATGCGTCAACATTGAGTTGCCCCGCTTTATAAGCAGAAGAAACGGCAGTTTCACCACTTCCGGCAATCGTGCCGCCCGTTGCTAAAATTGTAATATTAGGTAATTCCGCAGCTTGTGCGACCGAAAAACCGAATCCGAGCATCATAAGTGCCGTTAATTTTTTTAATTTCATGCGCGTCTCCTTTCACGTTTAATCATCTAAGTTTGGCTATTCTCTACTTAATTAGGCGTAGAATAAACACAAAGATAGTATATTTATGATCCCGATCACATTTTTATTGATCCGATTGTATAAGCTTTCGCCAACGTTACGTTTCCTTGATAATTTTTTTGAAAGATAACTAAAGTGCGGTTATACTTAAAGCCTTATTTCATCTGAAGATAAACTCTTATTCATTATCAAAATTAAGTTGAGAACAACATGCAAGAATTTATGCCTCAAGCAATTGAATTTGCTCAAAAACACACTTTTTTAACGATCGCATGGTTTGCTGTCCTTTTTATGACACTTTTCACCTTTTTTAAAAGTGCGACACAAAAATATCGAGTCATCACCAGCCCTGAAGCGGTTCGCTTAATGAACGACGAAGAAGCAGTGGTGATTGATTTACGCCCTATTGATGAATTCCAACGCGGCCATATCATTGGTAGCGTAAACTTGCTTCCAACTGAAATTAAAAATCAAAATGTAGGCAAAATTGAACATCACAAAGAAAAACCGCTTATCATTGTGGATGTTAACGGTGTTTCTTCTGCTACGTCCGCAGAACTTTTAACCAAACAAGGCTTTGAAAAAGTTTATGTGTTAAAAGACGGTTTAGCTGCTTGGGCGGGTGCAAATTTACCATTAGTAAAAAAACATAAGTAAGGATCCTCTATGTCTGAACAAAATCAACAACCTGAAGTAGCCGCTGAAGAGCAACAAGAAGCAGTACTTCAAATTCAACGTATTTATGTAAAAGATGTTTCTTTTGAAGCACCAAATCTTCCTCATATTTTCCACCAAGAATGGAAACCAAAACTCGGCTTTGATTTAAGCACTGAAGCCGTTCAAGTGGGTGAAGATTTATACGAAGTCACTTTAAACATCAACGTAGAAACCACCATGGAAGATTCTGGTGATGTGGCATTTATTTGTGAAGTGAAACAAGCTGGCGTATTTACAATCAGCGGTTTAGAAGATGTTCAAATGACACACTGCTTAACATCTCAATGCCCAAATATGCTTTTCCCTTATGCACGTGAATTGATTTCTAACTTAGTAAATCGCGGTACATTCCCGGCATTAAACCTTTCTCCAGTAAACTTCGATGCGTTGTTCATTGATTACATGAACAAGCAGCAAGCAGCAGCCGAAGCGGAAGAAAATCAGGAAACCCAACATTAATTGTGATAAGGGCAGGCGATACCGTCTGCCCTTTTATTTTAAAGGTGATTGAAATGAACCCATCCCAATCTCCAATTACCATTCTTGGTTGCGGTTCTTATGGAACAGCACTCGCTATCTCATTTTCTCGCAATGGCTCTCCAACCTATCTTTGGGGGCACAATCCCGAGCACATTAATCAAATGCAACAGGAACGTCAAAATCGCCGTTTTCTACCTGATATTGAATTTCCAGAAAGTTTGCATTTAGAATTGGATTTGAAAACAGCCCTTGAGCAATCGAAAGACATTTTAATTGTGGTGCCAAGCCATGCTTTCGGTGAAATTCTGTTAAAAATTCGACCGCACTTAAAACCTGATCATCGTTTAATTTGGGCAACCAAAGGATTAGAACGCAACACTGGCCGATTACTACAAGAAGTAGTGGAAGAAACCTTAGGTAAAGCAATCCCAACCGCTGTGCTTTCCGGTCCTACTTTTGCGAAAGAATTGGCTCAAGGTTTGCCAACAGCGATTACCCTTGCCTCTCGTAATGAAAAGTTTGCCTTAGAATTTCAAGCGCGAATTCATTGTAGTCAGCATTTTCGGGTATACGTAAACCAAGATATGATTGGCGTTCAATTAGGGGGTGCCATTAAAAACGTGATAGCAATTGGTGCGGGTATTTCGGATGGCATGGGATTTGGTGCCAATGCCAGAACGGCATTGATTACCCGTGGGATTGCGGAAATTACTCGCTTAGGCGTATCCATGGGCGCCAATACGCAAACCTTTATGGGTATGTCTGGTTTAGGTGATTTAGTGCTCACTTGTACCGATAACCAATCCCGTAACCGCCGATTTGGTTTAATGCTTGGTAAAGGTACCGATAGCCAACAAGCCATGGATGAAATTGGTCAGGTAGTGGAAGGGTTTTATAACACCAAAGAAACCTATTTATTAGCACAACGACAAGGCGTGGAAATGCCGATTACAGAACAGATTTACCAAATGCTCTTTTGTGGTAAAAGTGCACAAGAAGTGGCACTGAGCTTATTAGGTCGTGAACGAAAAGGCGAATAAGGAGAAAAAATGACGTTAGAAGTATGGCAACACATTCGCCAAGAGGCAAAAGAATTAGCAGAATGCGAACCAATGCTCGCAAGCTTTTTCCATTCCACTATTTTAAAACATCAAAATCTTGGCAGTGCCTTGAGTTATTTACTAGCGAATAAACTGGCTAACCCTATCATGCCCGCAATTTCGCTGCGTGAAATTATTGAAGAGGCCTATCAAGCCGAGCCCAATATCATTGATTGTGCCGCTTGCGATATTAAAGCCGTGCGCCACCGCGATCCAGCGGTGGAATTATGGTCTACCCCACTGCTTTATCTAAAAGGTTTTCACGCTATTCAAAGCTATCGCATTACCCATTATTTGTGGAATCAAAATCGAAAAGCACTCGCACTTTATTTACAAAATCAGATTTCAGTGGCTTTCGATGTGGATATTCACCCTGCCGCCAAAATTGGGCACGGCATTATGTTTGACCATGCTACCGGTATTGTCGTCGGTGAAACCTCAGTGATTGAAAATGATGTGTCTATCTTGCAAGGTGTTACCCTTGGTGGTACAGGTAAAGAATCCGGCGATCGCCATCCAAAAGTACGAGAAGGTGTGATGATTGGAGCAGGTGCAAAAATTCTCGGCAATATCGAAGTGGGTAAATATGCCAAAATTGGTGCCAACTCTGTTGTACTTCAACCTGTGCCTGAATATGCCACTGCTGCAGGGGTACCTGCTCGCATTGTTGGCAAAGACAAAGAAGCAAAACCAGCTTTTGAAATGAATCAATATTTTATTGATGATGATATAAATTTGAATATTTAAGACCAAAATATGATTAACAAAGACACTCAACTTTGCATGTCCCTTTCTGGCAGACCAGGCAATTTTGGCACGACATTCCATAACTATCTGTATCAAAAACTCGGGCTTAATTTTATCTATAAAGCCTTTACCACCACAGATATTGAAAGTGCAGTCAAAGGCATTCGTGCACTTGGCATTCGAGGTTGTGCCGTTTCGATGCCTTTTAAAGAAAGCTGCATGCCATTTTTAGATGAAATCTCCCCTTCTGCACAAGCCATTCAGTCTGTGAATACCATTGTGAATGAGCAAGGTTTTCTTCGAGCTTACAACACCGACTATATTGCCATTGTTAAACTTATCAAAGAATATCAATTAGATAAAAATAGTCGCGTGATTGTACAAGGCAGTGGTGGTATGGCTAAAGCCGTCGTTGCGGCCTTTAAAAACAGTGGATTTGAGCATCTGAAGATTTTTGCCCGAAATGAAAAAACAGGTAAAAATTTAGCCGCACTTTATAGCTATGAATATATCCCATCTTTAGATACTCAATCGGCAGACATTTTAGTCAACGTTACGCCAATTGGGATGAAAGGTGGAAAAGAAGAATTCGATCTCGCCTTTCCTGAAAATCTTATTCAACAAGCTCAAACCGCTTTTGATGTGGTGGCGGTTCCTGCTGAAACACCATTTATCCAATTTGCTCAACAGCAAGGTAAACAAACTATTTCTGGTGCAGAAGTAATTGTGCTACAAGCCGTCGAACAATTTGAGCTCTACACTGGGGTTCGACCTGATGACCAATTAGTCGCTGAAGCGGCTGCTTTTGCAAGGGCAAATAGTTAATGTTCAATAAAAAAGGCGTCTTAATTCAAAACGCCTTTTTTTGTTTATTGCATATTAAGAATTTTTTGCAAGCCACGGTGAGATAAATAGCAGAAAATGAAACACATCACCGCTCCACACATGATGGTATAGAATCCACTACTCCAACCAAATTTATCTACAACAAAACCAAACAATGTTGTACCAAATGTAGAACCAACAATATAACTCATAAATCCACGTAACCCTACTGCTGATCCTAATGCAAAACTAGGAATAACTTCCATTGCTTGTACTGCAACCATAGATTGAGGAATATAGACCAAACACCCAACTATTGCAGAGAATAAAATAATGGCAAAAATGGATTCTGAGTTCATGTAGCCGAATACACAGAAGAAAACAATTGTCATACAAATCATTGGTAAATACATAATTTTTCCACGGAAAAATTTATCAATTAACCATCCGGCAATGAGCGTTGATGGAATAGCTGCCCATTCAAAAATCATAAATGCAGCGCCCATATCTGTTTTAGTAAGACCTTTTTCTTTAAGAAGATAAAGCGGAATCCAGGTTAACATACCAAAACGAACCATATAGGTGAAAATATCAACACCAACGAGATACCAAGAATTAGGGTTTTTAACGACAAATTTATAAAAAATTTGGAATGCAGTCATGTTTTCTGGTTTTTCAGATAAATGACCTTTTAATTTTGTATTAACCGTTTCTTCGTTATACATTTCCTCAACAGTTGGTAGTCCTTCTTCAGCAGGACGGCGTTTCACAAAAAATAACACAAGGAAAACACCAATTAAGGCAATGACACTCGGTACAACATAAGTAGAAATTTCCCATTGTTCAGAACCGAGATAAGCAAGACTAGCGCCTACAATCGGTGCCACAATACCACCACCTAAATTATGTGATACATTCCAAGTTGTACTTGCTCTCCCACGTTGGCTACGCGGATACCAATATCCAACTGTAATAATTGAAGGACCTACCCCCATTCCCTGGAATACCCCTAATAAAATGACTAATCCTACAAATAAATAGAAGCTTGTTGAGAACCCCATCATAATATTAATAAGAATACAAAGAAGAAGCCCCAAAGCCATAAAGTAGCGAGGATTAGCTTTATCTGCCAAGATACTCATTGCGCCTTTGCTACACCCGTATGTAATCAGCAAAGAGGATGTCAGTAAACCAATTTGCGTCTTAGAAAGCTCTAATTTTTCTGCCAGATAGGGAGTGGATAGAACGAAGTTATTACGGACAATGTAGTAACACATGTAACCAATAAAAACACCGATAAGAGAATGAAGCTGATATTTTAAATATTTACTTTTGATTTCGGTTGAATAACTACTATTCATACCATTCATTCTTGATGAAAGATTTGTTGTACTGCTCATAATGAATCCTTTCTAGTAAAGATAACGCTTAGAATTTTAATGAAAAAGAAGACTAAATTTTGTGACGTACATCACATTTTTGTAGCATTTTGAGAAAAATTTGAATATTGAGATAAAAATATTTTCAGAGGCGAGCAGAATTCACTTGTTTTAATATGATGAAAAAATAAAGGCGTTTTAATTAAAAACGCCTTTTATACATTACGCTAACAATTTTCTTGCTGCTTCCACTACGACTGATACAGCTTTGTCTTCTGTATCTTTCATGGTAGCTTCATTTGGAATTTCTTGTTGTGTACGGTTCACAATCACACCTGCTACCATACCTGCTCGTAAGCCAAGGGCATTACACATCGTAAATAATGTGGCTGATTCCATCTCATAGTTCATCACATTGAGATCTTGCCATTGTTTTAACAAGCCTTGATAATCACGATACACTTTGCCGCTATAAGTATCGTAACGTTCTTGACCTGGATAGAAGGTATCTGAAGAAGCTGTAATTCCTACAAATGGCTCAATGCCTTTTTCTTTAGCTGCATTGTAAAGTGCAGTGGTACATTCAAAATTTGCTACCGCTGGATATTCAATTGGCGCAAAGTGACGGCTTGCACCATCAAGACGAACTGAACCCGTTGTAACAAGAATATCGCCCACATTAATATGCGGTTGAATCGCACCTGTTGTGCCAATACGTAAGAATGTACGCACACCAAGCTGAGCCAGTTCTTCCACACAGATAGACGTAGAAGGGCCACCAATACCAGTTGAACACACCACCACCGGTTGACCATTTAAATAGCCTAACCAAGAAGTGAACTCACGTGTACTTGCAAGAAACTCAGGGTTATCCAGTTTTTTAGCAATACGTTCGCTACGCGCCGGATCGCCCGGCACGATAGCTAATGTTGCACCTTTCAGTTGTGCTTTGGTCAGGTTTAAGTGAAATACATCAGACATAATAATCTCCTTTTTATCATTCTTGCCGCAAAGTGCGGTCAAATTTTCGTTATTTTTTCAATGCACCTAAGATACCACGCATGATTTGTTTGGTCACTTCATTACGAATATTGCGACCCACTGATTTTGCCACACTATTCACAATTTGTTCTGTTGGGGAAAGTTTATCCCCGCGTTTTTGTGTTCCAAAAATCATTCGGCTTAAGCTACCAAATAAACCGCTTTCTTCCTCTTGTTGCGCTTGTTCGGCTTGTTTTTGTTGCACTGCGGCTAAATCCGCTTGCGCATTTAATACTTCGAAAGCGGATTCATTATCCACGTAATCTTTATAGAAGGCATAAAGATCATCGTCTTTCACCCAAGCAGCTCGCTCTTCTTCAGTAATCGGGGCAAGTTGGCTTTTCGGCGGATAAACATACGCCACTTCAACGGGCGTTGGCATGCCTTTTTCATCTAAGAATGAAATCAATGCTTGACCCACACCTAAAGTTGAAATAGCTTCCACCACATTAACTGCTGGATTTGAACGGAATGTTTCTGCTGCAGATTTCACTGCTTTTTGATCGCGTGGCGTAAAGGCACGTAACGCATGTTGTACGCGGTTACCCAATTGACCTAATACGGTATCCGGTAAATCTAATGGATTTTGGGTCACAAAATAAATCCCTACCCCTTTAGAACGAATCAAACGAACTACTTGTTCCACTTTATCCACCAACACACTCGGTGCACCATCAAAGAGTAAGTGTGCTTCATCGAAGAACATCACAAATTTTGGTTTATCTGGATCGCCGACTTCTGGTAATTGCTCAAATAATTCAGACATCAACCAAAGCAAGAATGCGCTATACATTCTTGGGGAATTAATTAATTTTTCAGAATTTAAAACATTGATCACACCACGACCATCACGGGTTTGTAACCAATCTTCAAGATTTAATGCTGGCTCACCAAAAAGATTGGTCGCCCCTTCATTTTCAAGTGTCAGTAAAGCACGTTGAATCGCACCCACACTCGCGGCTGAAACATTACCGTATTCTACTTGGAAGGTTTTTGCATTCTCTGCCACAAATTTAAGCATTGCGCGTAAATCTTTTAAGTCGATGAGTAACAAGCCTTTGTCATCTGCCACACGGAATACGAGATTTAATAAGCCTTCTTGAGTTGCGTTTAAATTTAATAAACGGGAAAGTAATAATGGTCCCATTTCAGAAATCGTGGTACGAAGCGGAATACCGGTTTCACCGAATACATCCCAAAATGACACAGGATAGCCATTTAAATAACTCTCGCCACCTAAATCAAATTGCTCAATGCGTTCCGCCACTTTGCCACTGAATGTGCCCGCTTTGACTAAACCGGACAAATCGCCTTTTACATCCACTAAAAAGACCGGCACGCCATCATCACTGAATGCTTCCGCCATTTTACGTAGTGTGACAGTTTTACCCGTACCTGTCGCCCCGGCGATCAGGCCATGACGGTTTGCCATTTTTGCGGTAATACCAAGGGTTTGACCTTGTTCGGTACGCGCGAGAGAATATTGCATAAAGATTCCTTTGTTTTGTTGGTTTTATTTAAACGAATAATAAGGAAAAAACGAAGTGCGGTCAAAATTTAAGTGATTTTACGGTATAATTTATCAAAACTAACTCAAAGCAGGAAAAATAGATGTCAAACGCAAAAATTCTTATTATTAAAACAGGATTGATCGAAACCTTAATATTCCCTGATGGCAGCTCATATGAAAGTGCCATCCGTAAAAAACCGGTACCCATGGTAAAAGTGCACACGCTAGGTGCAGAAGGTAACGATGTAGGCTTAAAAGCCCATCACGGTGGTGTCGATAAAGCCTTGTTTTTTATGTCTGATGTATCTTTCCCTGCTTTAAACGTGCTACTTGGTGAAAAGTTTGATTTTCACGGTAGCGCGATTTATGGTGAAAACTTTGTGGTATCCGGCTTACATGAAGATAATGTTTGCGTAGGCGATCGTTACAAAATTGGCACGACGCTTTTAGAAGTGTCTCAACCACGTAAACCTTGCGAGCGTTTATCTCATAATACCAAGAATGAGAATACAAGAGAGGTAATTCGTCAGTCAGGCTGGACAGGTTGGTATGTTCGCGTGATCGAAGAAGGTGAAATTCATCAAGGCGATGAACTCATCTTGCAACATCGTCCTTATCCAGAATGGACAATTCGTCGTTTAAACACACTACTTTCTGCTCCTTCAAGTGTCTCAGAATTAGAAGAAGCCTTAGCCATTGAGGAATTAGCGCCAGCGTTTAAACGTTCTGTTAACTCACAATTACGTAATTTACAGCAGGCGGGCTAAAATGTCGGCTAAAACGACCGCACTTTGTCCGTGCCAATCTTCGCTTTCTTACGAAGATTGTTGCGGACGCTTTCACTTAGACAATCTGTTTCCAGAAACAGCGGAACAACTTATGCGTTCCCGCTATTCAGCGTTTGTACTCAAAAATATTCCTTATATCGTGCAAACCACTGTGCCAAGCCAACAAACCTTATTAGATGAAAAAGCCCTGCAAGATTGGGCTGATGAAACGCAATGGCTCGGTTTAGAGATTGTCAAAGCCGAAACCTTAACCAAAACACAAAGTGCGGTTGAATTTAAAGCACATTTTCAAGGCAGCGAACAGCCGCAAGTGCATCACGAATATTCTCTTTTTGTAAAAATTGATGGTCGTTGGTATTTTGTTGATCCCACTGTACCGCTCCCAAGCAATAAACAGCCTTGTGTTTGTGGCTCAGGGAAGAAATTTAAACATTGTTGCGGAGGCTTGCTCTAATGACCTTAACGTCTTTTCTCGCATTATTCTGGCAGCGTTCTCAAGAAAATAAATTAACGCAAGCCGCCGGTTCACTCACTTACAGCACCATGCTCGCTATCGTGCCATTAATTATGGTGGTGTTTTCAATTTTCTCCGCCTTTCCCGTTTTTAACGAAGTCACTGGCGCATTGAAAGAATTCATCTTCACCAATTTCGCTCCTTCCGCGAGTGATGTTGTGGGACAATATATTGATGAATTCGTCTATAATTCAAAGAAAATGAGCGCCGTGGGGATTGTGAGTTTGATTTTAGTGGCATTAATGCTGATTAACTCCATTGACCGTACACTCAATGGCATTTGGAAAGACACCAGTAATCGCCCAATTTTTACGTCATTTGCTATTTATTGGCTCATTTTAACGCTCGGTCCGCTTTTAATCGGTACTAGCATTGCGGCAAGTTCCTATGTTAAAGCCATGTTCGAGCAATCTGAAACGCTCTCTTTTGGCTTAAAACTCCTCAGCTTTGTGCCATTTCTTTCTACTTGGTTTATTTTCACGCTCATTTATATGGTCGTGCCAAATAAGAAAGTGAGCATCAAACACTCTGCAGCAGGCGCATTAATTGCGGCAATTTTCTTTACCTTAGGAAAACAAGCCTTTACTTGGTACATCGCCACCTTCCCGTCTTATCAATTAATTTATGGCGCCATGGCGACGTTGCCGATCATGTTATTGTGGATTCAAATCAGCTGGACAGTGGTGTTATTCGGTGCACAATTAGCCGCAGTACTTGCAGAAGTGCGGTCAACAAATCAAACAAATTTAGAGGAAGTAAAATGATCGCATTAATCCAGCGTGTAACACAGGCTAAAGTGGAAGTTGAAGGTCAAATTGTGGGACAAATCGGCAAGGGATTATTGGTCTTATTAGGCGTGGAAAAAGAAGATGACCAAGCCAAGGCGGATAAACTTGCCGAGAAAGTATTAAATTACCGTATTTTCAGCGATGAAAATGACAAAATGAATTTAAACGTGCAACAAATCGGTGGCGAAGTGCTTGTGGTATCCCAATTTACCCTAGCTGCAGACACACAAAAAGGGCTACGACCAAGTTTCTCAAAAGGTGCCGCACCAGCCTTGGCTAACGAATTGTATGAGTATTTTTCGCAAAAATGTGCAGAAAAAGTCACTGTTGCCAACGGACAATTTGCGGCTGATATGCAAGTGAGCCTCACCAATGATGGTCCAGTTACATTTTGGTTAAATGTCTGAATAAAGGACAAAATCGCTATTTTTTTCAAAGCAAAGGAAACTCTTTCTTTGATCGCATTGTCGTATTAACGCTCAAACGCATATAACAATTTCAAATCCCATCCATAATTGCATTGGTAATCCCCTTATTTTATAGGTAAACTAAGGCGGTTTGATGTGGATCTTCTTAAAGTTTAGCTTGTAATAAAATGAAAAAAATTTCGTTAAAAATAACCGCACTTTTGCTTGGATGGATGAGTTTTTCAGCCCTTGCAGAACAAACCGTGGATATTGAGATCCGTGGGATCAAGGGTGAACGTGCCATTCGCAATACTGATATGAATGTCAAACTCATTGATAAAAGTGAGATGGACGGTTCAGATCGGTATAAACAATTGGTTTCAGATGCTGTTGATAAAGGCCTTCGAGTATTCGGTTATTATGGCTCTTCTGTGACCTTTGAATTGAAAAAACGCAAAGGTCAGCGAGATTTACTTATTGCGAATGTCACCCCAGGTGAGCCAAGTAAAATTGCGGGAACAGACGTTGAAATTACAGGCGAAGCCGCAGAAGACGAAAACTTCACGGCACTCCGTAAAAACTTACCAAAACAAGGTGAGTTAGTTGAGCATCAAAAATACGATGATTATAAAAGTAGTATTTCAAACCTTGCTCTAGCTCGTGGTTATCTTGATGGAAAATTCCAAATTTCTCGCTTAGAAATCAGCCCAGAAACTCATGAAGCATGGTGGCGCATGCTGTTTGATAGTGGTGTGCGTTATCATTATGGCAATATCACCTTCAACCATTCCCAAATTCGCGAAGATTATTTGCAAAACATGCTCAACATCAAATCGGGCGATCCTTATTTAGTCAGCGATTTATCTGAATTAACTAACGATTTTTCTTCTACCAACTGGTTTAGCTCAGTGCTTTTACAGCCTCATGTCCGTGAAGAAGATAAATTAGTCGATATCGAACTTTTACTTTATCCACGTAAGAAAAACTCAATGGAACTTGGGGTAGGTTTTGCAACCGATACGGGCCCTCATGTCCAAATTGGTTGGACAAAACCTTGGATCAATAGCCGAGGCCATAGTTTCCGTACAAATCTTTACGTCTCTGCACCAAAACAAAACTTTGAAGCCACCTATAAAATGCCATTGTTGAAAAATCCATTAAATTATTATTATGAATTTTCAACCGGTTATGAAAAAGAAAATAAAAACGATACGGATACCAAAGCCCTCACTTTCGCTGCATTACGCTATTGGAATAATAGCGAGGGTTGGCAATATTTTGCGGGTCTTCGTGTCCGTTATGACAGCTACACACAAGCTGATTTCACCGATAAAACTTTCCTAGTTTATCCAACTGGAGGCTTTAGCCGTACCCGTTTAAGAGGTGGTCAATTCCCAACATGGGGAGATACCCAAAAAATCACGGTTGATTTAGGGAATAAGCTTTGGATGTCCGATGCTAATTTCTTTAAAGTTCAAGCCTCTACCGCCTGGATTCGTACGTACGCAGAAAATCACCGTTTTATTACCCGTGCAGAAATTGGTTATTTAAATACGCCCGATATTCGAAAAATTCCACCGGCATTACGTTTCTTTGCAGGTGGCGATCGCAGCGTGCGAGGTTATGGCTATAAGAAAATTTCACCGAAAAATAAAAATGGAAAATTAGTCGGCGGCTCTCGCTTAGTAACAGGTAGCCTTGAATATCAATATCAAGTTTACCCAAATTGGTGGGGAGCAGTATTTGCGGATACAGGCTTAGCCGCAGATGCTTACAAAGCAAATGAGTTACGCTACGGCGCAGGTTTCGGTGTACGTTGGGCATCGCCAGTTGGCGCCATCAAATTTGATATTGCAACGCCAATTCGAGATAAAGATAACAGCAAAAACATTCAATTTTACATTGGCTTAGGGGCTGAAATTTAGGGTATGACTATGTCTGAACAAGAAAAACAACCAGATAACCAAACCACACAACCCGTTAAAAAGAAAAAGACCTGCCGTAAAATTTTATGTGTCGGAAGTGCGGTCATTTTTGTCCCTGTTTTAGGCTTAGTCACAGCACTTTCTTTTGATAGTGGACAACGTGCTCTTATTCAACTCGCCGATAAAATGCTCGATAGCTTATCTATTGAGCAAGTCAGCGGTGGCTTACAAGATGGTTTAGTCTTAGAAAATTTACGTTTTCAAACAACCGGCGTAGATGTGGCACTCCCTAAAACGCGATTACAACTGAATTTAGCTCGTTTACTTTCGGGTGATATTATTGTTGATGATCTCAGCTTAACGCAGCCGAAAATTGCCATTGATACCAGTGTCATGCCACCTTCTGAAGAGAAACAAACGGAAAGTGGTCCAATGGAAAAAATCCATTTACCGGTTTCTGTGCAAGTGAAAAATGTGGCGATTACTGACTTTGATATGAAACTCGATCAAAGCAATATTACGTTTTCGTCTTTTCAAAGTGCGATCAGTTTAAACAATGAATCTGGCCTTACCCTTGAGCCCACCACGCTTTCAGACGTACTTTTCTCAACGGTCTCCCAAACTCAACCGAATCCCCCTCAGCCTGAGAAAAAAGAACCTGCTAAACCCGTTGATTGGGCGCAAATTGAGCAAACACTCACACCGGCTTTTTTAGGTAATTTAAATGCGGTGAACTTGCCTTTTGATATGCACATTCCAAGTGTTTCGGGTACAAACTGGCAATATCAATCGCTCAATGAAAAAGGCGAAGAAACCCAAAAAATCTCTGTGCCTAAAGTGGAATTGCAAGCGGATGCCACCGATCATTTAGTGAAATTACAAAAACTCGACATTGACAGCTCTCTTGGCACACTTTCGAGCCAAGGACAACTTCAACTCAATGACGATTTCCCGGTTGATCTCACATTAAAATCGGATCTCCAAGCCTTTAAATCAAAAGATAAAACCATTCTGCCTGCTAGCAAAGTTGATCTCAATTTATCGGGTTCATTGAAAAAAACGACCGCACTTTCGTTAACCACACAGGGTGTGCTTGATGCCACCTTAACAGGTGATGTGAAACTGGCTGAAGATAAAATGCCATTAAATCTGCAATTAAAAGCGAAAAAAGGTCAATATGCTTTTACAGACAGCCTAGCGCCGCTCAAAATTAACGATGTCGATATCAAACTCACGGGCGATTTATTGAATTATCACGCAGAAGTTGTTGGTGGCGTTGAGGGTATGGATCATATCCCTCATACTCACGTTGATTTAAATGCAGACGGTAAACTCTACGAAGTCACCATCAACGAATTAAAACTTGCTGCCCTAGATGGTACGGCACGTTTAACGGGTTCATCAAACTGGAAAGATGGCGCGCAATGGGATGTGACCGCTGATTTAAACAAAATGAACATTCGCCCTTATGTGCCAGCCATGCCAGCCGTATTATCAGGCAAAGTGAGCTCACAAGGTTCCGCTGATTCCAATCATTGGAAAGTGGATGTGCCTACCGTGGATTTAACCGGTAGTCTTTCCTCTCGCACATTAAGCTTAAAAGGTAGTGTCTTTTTAAGTAATGAAACCTTATTAAACATTCCTGATCTATTGCTGAACTATGGCGATAACCGCATTGCAGCAAAAGGTACATTAGGTGATAAATCAAACCTAGATTTAGATATCAACGCACCAAGCTTACGTGGTCTGTGGCAAGATTTAGCGGGCTCAGTCGTTGGTAAAGCACAGATTTTAGGGAAGCTTACTGCGCCAAGCATTAATACCGATTTAACGGCACAAGGCTTGCACTTCCAAGGATTAGACTTATCCAAAGCCTTAATTAAAGGTAATGTTGTGAGTGAACCGCAAGTGAAAGGTGAACTTACCGTCAAAGCGGAAAACTTCCGCTATGGCGATAGCATCAAATTGCATAATATTGATTTGAATGCATCGGGTGATGAAAAACATCATACGCTCACCTTAAAATCAAAAGGTGAACCCGTTGCAGCTGATTTGCAAATCGCGGGGAATTTTGACCGCACTTCTCAGCAATGGAAAGGTAATTTAAGTCAAGTGAGCCTAAACTCACCTATCGGTGATTTTAAAGTGAATCAAACTATTCCGGTGACTTATGACAATAAAAAAATCCAAGCCACCATTGGTTCACACTGCTGGATTAACCAAGACTTAGATCTGTGTTTCCCTCAACAATTTACAGCAGGGAAAAACGGCGAAGTCCCTTTTGAGCTTAAACGTATTAATTTAGATTTAGTGAATAAATTGATGGAACAAGATACACTCAAAGGCCAGTTACAAAGCCGAGGTAAAGTGGCATGGTTCACGGATAAACCATTACAACTAAATGTGGCAGTGGAAGGAAATAACATTGGTGTGGCACAAAAATTAGACTACCGCACCTTTAAGCTGGATATTCCTAAATTAAGTGTGAATGCCGATATTCAAAATAACAATTTAACCTTGAAATCTGACATTAACGTTCAAAATCAAGGTCGAATCGGCACAGACTTAAAAATTCATGATTTAAGTAAAGGTCGTCAATTAGGCGGTACCTTTACCATTGAAGGTTTACGCTTATCCTTAGCCAATCAACTTTTCTCTAGCGGTGAAAGCATAGATGGTGAAGTGGTCTCACGCTTAAGTTTCGGTGGTAATTTAGAAAAACCATTATTAAACGGTAATTTTGATATCCGCAATGTGAAAACAAAACTGAAAAGCCTGCCTTTTGATGTAACTGATGGTCAAGTGGCAATCCGCTTTAATGGTACATCTTCAACCTTAAATGGCCATGTTCAAACACCAGATAGCAAACTCAACATAAACGGACAAGCTAACTGGGCTCACATGGATAACTGGACGGCAGAAGTCAGAGCGCAAGCAGATAATTTCAAAGTCGATATTCCATCTATGGCGAAATTAAAAGTCAGCCCAAATGTGGTTGTCAAAGCGTCACCAAAACTCTTAGATTTGAGTGGTAATGTGGATATCCCTTGGGCAAGAATTGCCATTGAAAGCTTACCAGACAATGCTGAACCGGTGAGTGAAGACGAAGTGATTTTAAATGGCCCGAGAAAAAGTAAAGAAGAACTCATCAATCGCCAATTTGCTTCAGAAACCAAATCTGGTATGCAAATTCAATCTGATTTAAAAATTAAAATCGGCGACGATGTGCATTTAAATGCCTATGGTTTAAAAACGAATTTGGATGGTTTACTTTCGGTGAAACAGGATAAAGGTAAGCTAGGATTATTTGGTCAAATTAACCTGAAAAATGGTCGTTATGCCTCTTTTGGACAGGATTTATTAATTCGTAAAGGACAAATCAGCTTCTCTGGTTTACCTTCACAACCAATGTTAAATATTGAAGCGATTCGTAACCCAGAAGCCATGGAAGACAGTAAAGTGACCGCAGGGGTAAAAGTGATTGGTATGGCATCTAGCCCACAAGTCACTATTTTCTCTGATCCAGCCAAATCTCAAGACCAGGCACTTTCTTATTTATTAACCGGTCGCTCATTAGAAAACAGCGGTGAAGCAGGTTCCAGTGGTTCTGTGGGTGCGGCATTACTTGGCTTAGGTTTAGCGAAAAGTGGTAAAGTCGTCGGCGGTATTGGTGAAGCCTTTGGTATTCAAGACTTAAACTTAGGCACTGCCGGTGTTGGGGATAGCTCCAAAGTACAAGTTAGTGGTAATATTGGTAAACGCTTACAAGTGAAATACGGTGTAGGATTGTTTGATGGCTTAGCCGAAGTGACCTTGCGTTACCGCTTAATGCCACAACTTTATTTCCAATCAGTAACCAGCACAAACCAAGTTTTTGATTTATTGTATCAATTTGAATTTTAGGAAAGGACATGCATAACGACAAGCAACTGGCTCAACTCGTAGAACCTCATCACCGAGGTGAGGCCCGGGAGATTGCTGCCATTGATTTAGGCTCAAACAGCTTCCACATGATTGTGGCACGCATTATCAATGGCTCGATTCAGGTGCTTTCTCGTTTAAAACAAAAAGTGAGGCTCGCCGATGGCTTAGACGAGCACAATGTATTAAGCCAAGAAGCCATTGAGCGCGG
The DNA here is from genome assembly GCA_905371285.1 of Haemophilus sp. HMSC068C11. Taxonomy (GTDB): domain Bacteria; phylum Pseudomonadota; class Gammaproteobacteria; order Enterobacterales; family Pasteurellaceae; genus Haemophilus_D. The sequence continues at coordinate 26,186 of CAJPKS010000003.1, forward strand.
TGTAAATTGCCTTGCACTTTTTGCTGAACGCTTACAAGGCTTTGCGCCAGAAGATGTGAATGTGGTGGGTACTTATACCTTACGAAGAGCGGTCAATAATGACGAATTTTTACGTCAGGCTGCCGCTGTCTTTCCTTATCCGATTAATATCATCAGCGGTCAAACGGAAGCCAAAACCATTTATGCGGGCGTTTGCCACACTCAACCCGAAAGCGGACGTAAACTGGTCATCGATATTGGTGGTGGCTCAACCGAAATGATCATCGGTGATGATTTCACCCCCTTAGTGGCGGAAAGTCGTCACATGGGCTGCGTCAGCTTTGCCAAAAAATTCTTCCCGAATGGCGAAATTTCAAAAGAAAACTTCGAGCAAGCTCGCCAAAGTGCGGTCAATAAAATTGAAGATTTAAGCTGGGAATATCGCAAACTCGGTTGGCAATCGGTGCTAGGTTCATCAGGCACCATCAAAACCGTCTATCAAGTGATTACCGCAACGCTTGATCCGAACGGCATCATCACGGCTGAACGCTTACAAAATTTAATTGAACGAACCTTACAAGCCTCCCATTTTGAAGAGCTCAATATCGCGGGATTAAACCCTGATCGCGTCGATGTATTTGTGCCAGGCTTAGCCATTTTAAGTGCTGTTTTTGATGTCTTTGGTTTAGAAAATATGCGCTACTCTGACGGCGCCTTGCGTGAAGGGGTGATTTACAGCTTGGAACAAAACTTCCAAGTGTCAGATATCCGCACACGTACCGCGTTAGGACTTGCCGAACAATTTAACTTAGATTTAGCGCAAGCCGATCGCGTAGCCAATAGTGCGAAAACCTTAATTGACCAATACACCCATTGGCAAAAACCGCATCTTGCTGATGAAATGAAAAATCTGTTGATTTGGGCGGCGCGTTTATTGGAAGTCGGCATTGTCATTAATCATCGCAATGTGCAAAAACATTCCGCTTACATTCTGCAGAATATGGAATTACCGGGTTTTGATCGTGAACAACAACGCTTATTGGTAAATTTAGTTCGTTATCACACGGGTGCATTTAAAAATAATGATTTACCGATTTTTGCTCGTTATGCGGATGAAGATGTCCTTGTTTTACTGCTTCTTTTACGCATTTCGGTAATTTTAAATAAATCTCGTCAAGCGACAGACAGCACCGACAAAATTAATCTCAGAATTGACCGCTCTTTGCAGACTTGGGAACTGACTTTTGAGAAACATTACTTGGATAATAATCCGTTAGTATGGAATGATTTGCGCTTAGAAAGCAATTTACTCAAAGATTTAGAACTCAGTTTGATTTTTAACTGATAAAATAGGGGCTTTCGTGCCCTTATTTTTTATCTTGCTCCAACAGCAAGCTATAAATATTGGCGAGATAATAGCTCTGCTCGGCTTCGGGAATGTCTTGCGGAATAAAAGAAAGCAAATCGTGGTGAATTTCCAAAACATCAGGGAAAATGGCCGCACTTTGCATTTCATCATAAAAGGATTGATGAAGCGGGGAAACGCAACCCCCTCGTTTTAAGCGGGCAAGGCTGTTGGCAATATGCAATAAGAGTGTGATGACGGTCGGAATAGACACATCTATGCGCCAATGATGTTCTAGGCGACTTTGCAAAGTCAGAATAATATCAATAACGTCCTGATCAATCTGACCGCGAATTTTCCAACGGGTTAATTGTTTGAGTAACGACATAACATTCCTTTTTAAGATAGGATAACTTTACCGCTATTTCATAAAATTACCAGTGCACAGATCACAAAATTGAAACAAAGTGAAAAAATTTACGAACTAGGAAAGCAATAAATGATAGATAACAGACTTTTTGAAAAATATGACGGCCTTATTTTTGATATGGATGGCACTTTAATCGACACCATGCCAGTACACGCCCGTGCGTGGAACATGGTGGGGGAACAATTTGGTTATCGTTTTAACAGCCAAATTATGTATGATTTAGGTGGCGCAACTGTGAGCACTATCGCCTCTGCCATTATGCAAGATGCCGGTATGCCACAAGAACGTTTAAATGAAGTGATACAAGCAAAACGCAAACTTTCCTATGAATTGATTCCAACAGAATCAAAATTACTCCCGACCTTTGAAGTGGTGCGTCATTACTATCAACAAAAGCCAATTGCGCTCGGTTCAGGTTCGAACCGCCGAATCATTGATATGTTGATGCAAAAATTAGATATCAAACATTACTTTAACGCCATTGTCAGCGCTGATGATGTGAAAGAACATAAACCGCATCCAGAAACCTTTTTACGCTGCGCAGAACTGGCAAAAGCCGAACCATCACGTTGCATCGTCTTTGAAGATGCCGATCTCGGCGTAAAAGCGGGATTAAGTGCAGGGATGGATGTGTTTGATGTCAGAACGCGTGAGATTATTAGAGCCTAATGTGGGACATTTTCTCTTTCAGCTTTTTGACTGATTTTTGGCAAACCCATGGCTTGTGGTTGATGTTTTTCAGCGCTTTCTTAAGTGCCACCATCTTGCCGGGTAATTCAGAAATTGTGTTTGTCTCCCTTGCTGTGCCAAAAGTATTGATCGGTTCATTATTAAGTGCGGATATTTTTTGGCTTGTTTTTCTGGCAACCGCAGGCAATACACTTGGCAGCCTCACCACTTATTGGATTGGTCGATGGTTTCCGAAAATTGATAGCAAAAATGACCGCACTTTATGGGTGATAAACAAAATACAACGCTATGGTGCCATCACTTTATTATTAAGCTGGTTGCCTATTGTCGGGGATGTGTTTTGTGCAGTAGCCGGTTGGCTTCGATTGAATTGGCTAAGTTGTTTGATTTTTATGACGATTGGAAAAGGACTACGTTATATTGCCTTGCTCTTTTTCAGTTTACCTTTCGTGTCATAGTCGAGAATAGCCTTTGTGCATAACCTGGTTGTGGGCTAGAATAAAGACGAATTAATATTCAACAGATAAAAAAACGCCCCTTATCGAGTAAGGGGCAAATAACCTAAGGAACCAATTTTATTAAAACAACTGCAAGTTGCTTGTTCTATAAGACCGACACTAAAAAGAAAAGTTCAAAGAAATTGTAAAAAAATGTAAAAAAATTTACAAAAA
>CAJPKS010000004.1:0-25047 GCA_905371285.1 Haemophilus sp. HMSC068C11
ATCCATAATAGAATCAGCTTTTTCTAATAAAAAATATGATCTTGCTGAAAAATATGCAAATGTAAAAAAACAAAATTATGATTTTAAAGATCAGTCTAATAAAGCGGCAGGTCTAACGACAGAAGCAATGAAGGAATTTGATAAGGGATATAATCCTAGATTTATACATGGTAAGGAAATGTTAAAAGCAATTAGGATGGAGTTATCAAAACCAAACAGAAAAATCAAGGATTGCATTAATTCTGAATCACCATATCTAAAAATAACTGATATTTCTGATTTATTTAATTTTGATTGATAAATATATAAAGCATTTTTAAATCCCAAGGAGTCCCCATGCGCAAACTGCAAAACACGCTCTATATCACTACCCAAGGCAGCTATTTGCATAAGGAGCGGGAGACGCTGGTGGTGGAGCAGGAGCGTAAGAAGGTGGCGCAGTTGCCGGTGCATTCCATCGGGCATATTTTTTGTTTTGGGAATGTGCTGGTATCGCCGTTTTTGCTGGGGTTTTGCGGTGAAAATAATGTGAATTTGGCTTTTTTTACTGAAAACGGGCGTTTCTTGGGGCGGCTTCAGGGGCGGCAGAGTGGCAATGTGCTGCTGCGTCGGGTGCAGTATCGGGTGTCGGAGCAAAATCCCGTGCCGATTGCGCGCAATATCATCGCGGCGAAGATTCAGGCGAGTAAACGGGTGCTTCAGCGGCAGATTCGCAATTATGGAGAGAATGCGGCGATTCAAAGTGCGGTCGATGCTTTGAATATTTCGCTGCGGCAGTTGAAGGGGGCGGCGGAGCTGGACGTGGTGCGCGGTATTGAGGGCGACGCAGCGGCGCGTTATTTCGGCGTGTTCGGGAAACTTTTGAGCGAAAAAAGCGGCTTTTCTTTTGATGGGCGAAACCGCCGTCCGCCTAGAGACGGGGTGAATGCGCTGTTGTCGTTTGTGTACAGTCTGTTGGGCAAGGACATCAGCGGCGCGCTACAAGGCGTGGGGCTGGATCCGCAGGTGGGTTTTCTGCACGCCGACCGACCCGGGCGCGACAGTTTGGCGCAGGATATTTTGGAAGAATTCCGCGCGTGGTGGGCAGACAGGTTGGTGCTGTCGCTGATTAACCGCGGGCAAATCAAACCGCAGGATTTCGTTACCGAGGCGAGCGGCGCGGTGAGTTTGAAAGCAGAGGCGCGTAAGCTGTTGTTCCAAGCTTTGCAGGCGAAAAAGCAGGAGAAAATCGTGCATCCGTTTTTAGGTGAAGAAGTGGAAATCGGACTGCTGCCGTATATTCAGGCAATGCTGTTGGCGCGGCACTTGCGCAGGGATTTGGCGGAATATCCACCGTTTTTGATGAGATAAACTATGTTAATGCTGATTACTTATGATATTTCTTTTGACGATCCAAACGGGCAAGCGCGATTGCGCCGTATCGCAAAACATTGCTTAGATTACGGCGTGCGGGCGCAATATTCAGTATTTGAATGTGATGTCACACCTGACCAGTGGGTCATATTGAAAAACAAACTGTTGGAAACCTACGACCCGACATGTGACAGTCTGCGTTTTTATCATTTAGGCAGTAAGTGGCGTAATAAAGTGGAACATCATGGCGCAAAACCGTCTGTCGATATATTTAAAGATGTACTTGTCATTTAGTTCGCTAACCTATTGTTCTCATTAAAATCCTGATGGGATAGCGATCTTCGTTTTCTTTAACAATTTGGATGACTTAATCTATTTGTATAATGGCAATACGGCCGTTATACTTACTAAACTCCTTGTCATAAAATCAGTTAGCGAAATACGGTATTTAATTTGCTGATTTTTCTTGCTTTTTTATGTAGGGAGCAGCCACCTTCGGGTGGCTGTGTGTTGAAACGCATTATCACTTTCAGAACAAGTGGACAACCTTAGCAGCCACCTTCGGGTGGCTGTGTGTTGAAACATTCAACCTAATGGGTTTATGAAAAGAAATGAGGGCAGCCACCTTCGGGTGGCTGTGTGTTGAAACGCCTTGATAGTAAAACACCGCAGGAATTGAATTAAGCAGCCACCTTCGGGTGGCTGTGTGTTGAAACCCATCCACGTTTCGGAATCCATTTACGCTCTGCGGCAGCCACCTTCGGGTGGCTGTGTGTTGAAACTAAATCAAATGGTTTCATTTTTAACCTCACACAATGCAGCCACCTTCGGGTGGCTGTGTGTTGAAACATTCAGAAGAGGATGTGCGACCAACAGAGAAATGCAGCCACCTTCGGGTGGCTGTGTGTTGAAACAAGCGGATTATATCGGTGCGTATTAAAAGAGAAGCAGCCACCTTCGGGTGGCTGTGTGTTGAAACGGAGTATTTACCAGTTGAACGGAGTAAGTCAATGCAGCCACCTTCGGGTGGCTGTGTGTTGAAACAATATTGTTACTAAGTATTTTAATAATTTTGCCTGCAGCCACCTTCGGGTGGCTGTGTGTTGAAACAAGACAGCTTATGGCTGAAAAATTAGCCACCTCAGCAGCCACCTTCGGGTGGCTGTGTGTTGAAACCTCGCAGTTGGCAGTACAGGGATTGAAATTGTAGGCAGCCACCTTCGGGTGGCTGTGTGTTGAAACGCCATAAACTAGCAAAAACAAGCGATATATCACTGCAGCCACCTTCGGGTGGCTGTGTGTTGAAACTTCCGTTTTTCTCGAAATTGGGAATAACCATCTCGGCAGCCACCTTCGGGTGGCTGTGTGTTGAAACATCCAATGTCAAAGGCATATCCGGTAAAAAATCGCAGCCACCTTCGGGTGGCTGTGTGTTGAAACACTTTAAGTGCAGCCGGCATCCGACCACGACCAGTGCAGCCACCTTCGGGTGGCTGTGTGTTGAAACCGCGCGAAAAATAGCTAACTCGCTGCTTGAATCAAGCAGCCACCTTCGGGTGGCTGTGTGTTGAAACAAAATGCTGAATTTGTAACGGTTGTAGATGATGAAAGCAGCCACCTTCGGGTGGCTGTGTGTTGAAACAAATCTTACTCTTTTGTTATTCTCGCACGGTCAGGCAGCCACCTTCGGGTGGCTGTGTGTTGAAACCAGATTGCCTGTAATGACGATTGAGCTAGACTTGCAGCCACCTTCGGGTGGCTGTGTGTTGAAACCGTTAGGCGACCGTGGCGGTCATACCTTAGTATTTGCAGCCACCTTCGGGTGGCTGTGTGTTGAAACTGAAAAAATGGTGCCAATGTTATCGCCAGCACATGCAGCCACCTTCGGGTGGCTGTGTGTTGAAACTTCGTCTAACCGATGCAAGTATTGCAAGAACTGATGCAGCCACCTTCGGGTGGCTGTGTGTTGAAACAACGGTAAAAATAAGCGTGTTTACAGGTCTGCCGCAGCCACCTTCGGGTGGCTGTGTGTTGAAACTGCAAAAGCTATTTTCGCAGAAGCCCCCGCAGTAGCAGCCACCTTCGGGTGGCTGTGTGTTGAAACAGCCTCTGGTTGGTGAAATTGGCTATCGGTCTGTTGCAGCCGCCTTCGGGCGGCTGTGTGTTGAAACCGAATATCTCTTCGTAAGCTGATTCAGCACTTAAGCAGCCACCTTCGTGGTGACTATGCGTTGAAACAAAACTTAATAAATTTGAATAGTATAATATTTACCGTCCTACTCTATCTCTCCCCCCTTGTTTTTCCCTCTCATTCGCTCTAGACTATGCCCCATTTTTAGCTTTCATGATTTACAATTATGCGTGTTTCTGACTTTCATTTTGACTTACCTGATGAGCTGATTGCTCGTTACCCTAAAGAAGATCGCTCTTCTTGCCGTTTGCTACAGCTTAATGGTGAAAACGGGGAAATTTCTCACCGCACTTTTACGGATGTATTGGATTTAATCGACGAAGGAGATTTGTTGATTTTTAACAATACGCGTGTGATCCCTGCTCGTATGTTTGGTCGAAAAGCCAGTGGTGGGAAAATTGAAGTGTTGGTCGAGCGTGTTTTAAGTGAATACCATTTCTTAGCGCATATTCGTTCGTCAAAAACCCCGAAAGAAGGCGCAGAATTATTTTTAGGCGAAGATAAGCTCGGTGAAAATAATGGCGTAAAAGCCATTATGGTTGGCCGTCAAGATACGCTTTTTGAAGTGGAATTAGCGGATAAAAGTCGCAATGTACTTGATGTGTTACAAGAAATCGGTCATATGCCTTTGCCGCCTTATATTGATCGCCCTGATGAAGAAGCGGATCAAGAATGCTATCAAACCGTGTATAACAAAGTGCCTGGCGCCGTGGCAGCCCCAACAGCTGGCTTGCATTTTGATGATGAGCTTTTACAAAAATTACACGAAAAAGGCGTTAATTTTGAATTTGTAACTTTGCATGTGGGCGCAGGTACATTCCAACCCGTACGAGTTGAAAATATCGAAGATCACATTATGCACGCGGAATATGTGGAGCTTTCTCAAGAAGTCTGCAATGCCATTATTGAAACGAAGAAAGCGGGTAAACGTGTCATTGCGGTAGGCACAACATCAGTGCGTTCTGTTGAAACCGCTGCTCTATCTGCAGAAAAAAATGGCAATCCAGATTTAATTGAACCTTATTTTTCTGATACGTCTATTTTTATTTACCCGGGTAAATCATTCCGTGTGGTGGATGCGTTGATTACCAACTTCCACTTACCAGAAAGTACATTGATTATGTTAGTGTCTGCCTTTGCAGGCTTTAGCCACACTATGAACGCCTATAAAAGTGCGGTCGAAAATCGCTACCGTTTTTTCAGTTATGGCGATGCGATGTTCATTACTAAAAATCCCAATGTGAAAGGGTTAGAATAAGTGGTTTGACTTATTTTCAACCAACTCATAAAATACCTATCAAGAAGCCTGTACTAACAGGCTTTTTTATTGAACAACAACCTACGAACTGTTTATTCGTTGAGGAAAAAAATGAAATATGAATTAGATAAAACCAGCGGCAGTGCGCGTCGTGGTCGCTTGGTGTTTGAACGTCCACAAGGCACGTTCAGCGTAGAAACCCCTGCATTTATGCCAGTGGGTACTTATGGCACCGTAAAAGGCATGACGCCTGAAGAAGTGCGTGCGACAGGTGCAGAAATTTTATTGGGTAATACCTTCCATTTATGGCTTCGTCCAGGTCAAGAAGTGATGCGTAAACACGGTGATTTACATGACTTTATGCAATGGCATCGTCCGATTTTGACTGACAGTGGCGGTTTCCAAGTATTTAGTTTAGGTAAATTGCGTAAAATCACTGAAGAAGGCGTGAAATTCCAAAACCCAATTAACGGTGAGCGTATTTTCCTTTCACCTGAAAAATCCATGGAAATTCAATATGATTTAGGGTCTGACATCGTGATGATTTTCGATGAATGTACGCCTTATCCAGCAACTTTCGATTATGCGAAAAAATCCATGGAAATGTCTCTTCGTTGGGCAAAACGCAGCCGCGATCGCTTTGATGAATTAGGCAATAAAAATGCGCTATTCGGTATTATTCAAGGTGGCGTATTTGAAGAATTACGCAAAGTATCACTAGAAGGTTTAGTGAATATTGGCTTTGACGGTTATGCGGTGGGCGGTTTAGCGGTAGGCGAACCAAAAGAAGATATGCACCGCATTTTAGAATACATCTGCCCACAAATCCCGGCTGACAAACCGCGTTATTTAATGGGCGTGGGTAAACCAGAAGATTTAGTGGAAGGTGTACGTCGTGGTATTGATATGTTTGACTGTGTAATGCCAACTCGTAACGCACGTAATGGTCATTTATTCGTGACTGATGGTATTGTTAAAATCCGTAATGCAAAATACCGTGATGATACCAGCCCATTGGATCCAGAATGTGATTGCTACACCTGTAAAAACTACACCAAAGCGTATTTATATCATTTAGATAAATGTGGTGAAATTTTAGGTGCACGCTTAAATACCATTCACAATTTACGCTATTATCAACGTTTAATGGCGGAAATTCGTCAAGCTATCGAAGACGATCGTTTTGATGATTTTGTTGTAGAATTCTATGCTCGCATGGGCAAACCAGTTCCACCATTACAATTAGCGGATAAATCATAATTGATGAAAGTGCGGTAGAAAAATGAAGCGTTTTTTGACCGCACTTTTTAACAAAGGAAACCTTATGCAAATCCTCGAACCCCAACAATTTGCCACTTGGAATGAGCCGATTGATATGCTTTATGCTTGTCATAGCAAAGTGAAACGCTTTTGTAAGCAGCTCACCATTCTTCCTGGCTACTTAGAAAAGAATGGCGTGAATCAGGCCGTATTAAATGATGTGAAAACCATTTTGCAGTATTTTAATCACGCGGCACCACTTCACCATGATGATGAAGAAAAAGACTTTTTCCCCGCTTTAATTGAAAAAGCACCTCAAGCGAAAGAGTCGGTGGATGAATTAGAACGACAACACGTTACCTTGCATGAAAATTGGGCAACGCTTTCCGAGCAGCTGGAAGAATTGATTGCAGAGAAACGCACTGATGTAGATGAAAGGCTGATTACGCTGTTTGTGGCGAGCTATGATAGACACATTGCCCTTGAAGAGCCGCTATTTGAGCTTGGTAAGCAATATTTATCCGCAGAACAACTCACGGCTATGGGCAAAATTATGTTTGCTCGTCGCCAAGCTTAAATCATGAAATATCAATTAAATTTGACCGCACTTTCCTGCCCGATTCCGCTTTTAACAGCGAAGAAGGCTTTGGCAAATTTAGCGCCGAATGATGAATTAGTTTTGCAATTAAATCGTCAAAGTGCGGTAGAAAATTTTGTTGTTTTTTGTGAAGAAAATCAATGTGAATTAGTGGAGCAACATTGGCTTTCCGAGCAAATCTTCGAAGTTTGCTTGAAAAAAATCAATTAATTCCAAAATTCTAGTTGTTATTGCCTTCATCGGCTTTTACTGAATGCCGTTTTATGGTATTTTACGCACACTTTTAACTTTTCATTTTATAAGGAAAACACAATGGAAGCACAAAGCCCAATGTCCACGTTATTTATTTTCGTGATCTTCGGTTTAATTTTTTATTTTATGATTTACCGCCCACAAGCGAAACGTAACAAAGAACACAAAAAATTAATGTCTGAATTAGCGAAAGGCACTGAAGTATTAACCGCTGGTGGTTTGATTGGTAAAATCACTAAAGTAACCGAAGGTGCTGAAATTGTTATCGCTTTAAACGATACTACTGAAATCACGATTAACCGTAACTACATCGTTTCAGTATTACCGAAAGGTTCTGTAAAATCTCTCTAATTTAAATTCCTAAAGGGAAAACTATGTTAAATCGTTACCCATTATGGAAGAATCTAATGGTGATCCTTGTGGTCGCCATTGGTGCTTTATACTCTCTTCCAAATATCTATGGTGAAGATCCAGCGGTGCAAATTTCTGGTACTCGCGGACAACAAGCAGACACCACCGCATTAACTGAAGTACAAAACGTACTAAAAGAAAATAACCTTTCAACCAAATCTATCGTTCTTGAAAATGGCTCTATTCTTGCCCGTTTCACCAACACAGATGACCAACTTCTTGCCAAAGATAAAATTGCAGAAAAACTTGGCACTAACTACACCACCGCATTAAACCTTGCACCGGCAACACCGGCTTGGTTAAGCAGCATTGGGGCTAATCCGATGAAATGGGGCTTGGACTTACGTGGTGGTGTACGCTTCTTAATGGAAGTGGACATGAATTCTGCGCTTGCTAAACGTCAAGAACAGTTACAAGACACATTACGCAACGAATTACGTAAAGAAAAAATTCAGTTTACGGCGATTAAAAATAGCGACAAATTTGGTACAACGGTCACATTAGAAAACGCAGACCAAATGTCAAAAGCGGCGCGTATTATTCGTCAGTTACACCCAACATTAGAAGTGTCTGATATTGGTGACAACACCTTAAACCTTGCCCTTTCTGAAGCATCATTAACAGAGTCTCGTAACTTAGCGATCGAGCAAAACTTAACGATTTTACGTAAACGTGTCGCTGAATTAGGCGTAGCTGAAGCGGTTATCCAACGTCAAGGTGCTGAACGCATCGTAATCGAATTACCGGGTGTTCAAGATACTGCGCGTGCAAAAGAAATCTTAGGGGCAACCGCAACACTTGAATTCCGTATTGTGAATTCATTAGTAAATCCTGAATCGGCTGCTCGTGGTATGTTACCTTCTGACACAGAAATCAAATATGACCGTCAAGGTAGACCTGTTGCACTTTACAAACGTGCGGTATTGGGTGGTGAACACATCATCAACTCAAGCTCGGGTTTAGACCAAAACACCAGTACGCCACAAGTAAGTGTAACCTTGGATAGTGAAGGCGGCGAAATCATGTCGCAAACGACCAAGAAATACTACAAAAAACCAATGGCAACCTTGTATGTAGAATACAAAGACAACGGTAAAAAAGACGAAAATGGCAAAACCATTTTAGAGAAAAATGAAGAAGTCATTAACGTCGCAACCATTCAAGGTCGCTTTAGTTCTAACTTCCAAATTACGGGTGTAAGCAGCTCTGCGGAAGCACAAAACCTTTCTATGTTATTAAAATCAGGTGCATTAATCGCGCCAGTGCAAATTGTTGAAGAGCGTACAATTGGTCCTTCACTGGGTGCACAAAACGTAGAACAAGGTATCAATGCAAGCTTCTGGGGATTAATTGTAGTTATCCTCTTCATGTTGATTTACTACAAAATCTTCGGCGTTATTGCAAGCTTCGCATTAGTGATTAACATCGTTTTATTAGTCGGTTTAATGTCTATCCTACCTGGGGCAACACTTTCCATGCCAGGGATTGCGGGTATCGTATTAACCTTGGGGATGTCGGTGGATGCCAACGTACTTATTTTTGAGCGTATCAAAGAAGAAATTCGTAATGGTCGTCCAATCCAGCAAGCCATTAACGAAGGTTATAACGGTGCATTCTCCTCTATCTTCGATGCGAACTTAACCACAATTTTAACGGCTATCATTCTTTATGCTGTCGGTACCGGTCCTATTCAAGGCTTTGCGGTAACTCTTGCATTAGGTGTGGCAATTTCAATGTTTACAGCGATTACTGGAACACGTGCTATCGTGAACTTCCTATACGGCGGTAAACGTCTTGAAAAATTATCAATTTAGGTAGGATAAGATGAGATTATTTGCAAAAGATAAAAACGGACATTTTATCCGTGAAGTGAATGGGATTAAATTGCCATTCCCTCTCACTGAATTTATGAAAGTGAGATTTGTGGGGTATGCATTTTCCGCTATTTTGATGGCGATTTCCCTCTTCTTCATTATTACAAAAGGCTTCAACTGGGGCTTAGATTTTACTGGTGGTGTGGTATTTGATACTCACTTCTCACAACCCGCTGATTTAGAGAAAATCCGTGGCACATTAAATCAAAATGGTATTGCAAGTCCAATTGTACAAACAACGGGTTCTGTACAAGACGTGATGATCCGCTTACCAGCTGATAATAACGATTCTGCTATTGGTGATCACGTTAAAAGCATGCTCCAAACAATTGACCCTAATATTCATATTAACAGTATCGAATTCGTCGGTCCAAACGTGGGCGAAGAACTGGCTCAAGGTGCGGTTTATGCGACCCTTGCAACCCTAGCAATGATGTTAATTTACGTGGGCTCACGTTTTGAATGGCGTTTAGGTTTTGGTGGTATTGCCTCACTTGCGCATGACGTGGTGATTACACTCGGTGTATTCTCTGCATTACAAGTCGAAATGGATTTAACCTTTGTGGCAGCGATTCTTTCCGTTGTAGGTTATTCTATCAACGATAGTATCGTGGTATTTGACCGTGTGCGTGAAAACTTCCGTAAAATTCGCCGTGTAGAAACCATCGATATTATTGATATTTCCTTAACGCAAACCTTATCGAGAACCATCATGACATCTCTCACAACGCTTCTTGTTGTGATTGCCTTGTTCTTCTTTGGTGGTCCATCAATTCATAACTTCTCATTAGCGTTATTAATTGGTATCGGTTTTGGTACTTACTCATCAATCTTTATCGCGATTGCGATTGCTTATGATATCGGCCTACGCCGTGAACATATGATTCCACCAAAAGTGGATAAAGAAATCGATGATTTACCTTAATCTATTAAACATCAGATAAAAAGAAAGCCACCATAACGGTGGCTTTTTTATTGCTAAAATGATGTCATTTTATGACCGTACTTTAGTCGTTTACATCTCCTAATAAAGCAGCGTATTTCTTCGTTGATTCGGAACTTTCTAAGGTAATTTTAAACGCCATTGTCAGGGGCACAGAAAGCAACATACCTACCGTACCAAGTAACCATCCCCAGAAAAGTAATGAAAAGAATACGACCAAGGTAGAAAGCCCTAAGGTTTTACCCATCATTTTCGGTTCAATAATATTACCGATCACAATATTTAATGCAATAATACCGACGGTTACGCCCATGCCTACACCAAATCCATTCAGCAATAATGCTTGAACAACAATCGGCACGGCTGCAATAATCGAACCGATATTCGGAATGTAATTTAATAAGAAGCTTAAGGTTGCCCATAAAATCGCATATTGGACATCCATTACATCCAATAAAATCCACGTCGAGACGCCGGTAAGCAAACTAATCACCGTTTTCACACCAAGATAACTAATCACACCGTCTAAAATACGATCGATGTGATGTTCCTCCGCGACAACATCATGTTCATTATCACTTAAAACTAAAGCAAGTTTATGCTTCATGGTTGGTGCTTCAAGCAGCATAAAAATCACCGCTAAGATCAACACAAAAACATTCGTCACCACGCCAGAAAAGTTTAATAGTAAACGGCTCACAAAGTTCATGATCACACTTGGATCAAAATGCTCCATAATGGCTTCGCGAGAAATCACAATCGGCAATTTCAGTTTTTGAGCTAACGCCATAACGTCATTTATACGTTCCGAAAGCAGCACTTTATATTGAGGAATCGAGCGTGTAAATTCTTGCACACTGCTATTAATTAACCCCGCCAGGAAAAAGAATACGATTAAAATTAAGATAAGCAACAAGGCTATGGCGATGCCATGTGGCACTTTGCGTTGTGTCATCGCTTTAATCACTGGCGAACAAATAATGGCGATAAATAATGCCAATAAAAAAGGCACGACAATCTCCGCCGCCAATTTAACTCCCGCAAATACAATCACTAAAGCTGCCATTGCGACTAAAGTGCGGTTAAAATTTAAGTTTTTTTCCACTAAATGGCTTCCTCATTTTCTTCGCCTGTACGAACACGAATCACGCGTTCTACATTATAAACAAAGATCTTTCCATCACCGATTTTGCCCGTTTGGCAAGTTTCAACTATGGTTTCAAGGCATTGCTCAAGCAAATCATCTGGCACGACAATTTCAATTTTCACTTTAGGCAGAAAATCCACCATATATTCTGCACCACGATAAAGCTCTGTATGCCCTTTTTGACGACCAAAACCACGAACTTCAGTCACGGTCATTCCGCTAATGCCAATATCAGATAAATTTTCACGCACATCATCTAATTTAAATGGCTTAATAATGGCTTCGATTTTTTTCATCTTATTTCTCCAAATTTTCGCGGCGTGCGGCTTTCGGTCGGAAGCTTGTAATCACTTCAGGCTTGGTATCAATATAAATACCATCGATTAATTGCAAGCAGTAAGGCACCGCACTAAAAATCCCTTTCACTAAGACGTTGCCTTGCTCATCTTTTACGCCTTCTAAAGTTTCTTTGATGGCTTTTGGCTGACCCGGTAAATTCAAGATTAGGCTATTTTTACGAATCACGCCAACTTGACGAGATAAAATCGCTGTTGGTACAAAATGTAAACTCACTTGACGCATTTGCTCACCAAATCCTGGCATTTCACGATCGGCTACCGCTAACGTAGCATCAGGTGTCACATCACGTTTTGCCGGACCTGTACCGCCTGTTGTGAGCACTAAATGACAATGGTACTCATCCACTAATTCTTTCAAGGTTTGTTCAATTAATGGCTGCTCGTCTGGAATTAATCGAGTCTCCACTTCAAAAGGATCCACCAACGCTTGCTCTAACCATTGTTGTAATTCTGGAATCCCTTGATCTTGATACACACCACTTGATGCGCGATCAGAGATTGAAACCAAACCAATTTTTAAAAGTGCGGTCATTTTCTTTCCTCATTTTTATATGCAATAAACAGGAGCATTCTACCCTATTTTCTCTTTTACCAAAGCATAAAAAAGCCATTTAGCTTTCACTAAATGGCTTTTTATTTTACACATTATTGTCTAGCTTGAACTTTGCCATCTACATAATCGATTGTGACTACTTTGCCTGGTAATAATTGACCAGATAGAACTTGTTGTGCCAAGCTGTTTTCGATCTCTTGTTGGATTGCACGTTTTAATGGACGCGCCCCATAAATTGGATCGTAACCGACTTCACCAATGAAATCTAATAACGCTTCAGTAAACACTAATTCGTAACCACGAGTTTCCATACGTTTTGCTAAGCGCTCTAATTGAATACTTGCAATTGCACGGATATTTTCTTTATCAAGTGGATGGAACACCACAGTTTCGTCAATACGGTTGATAAATTCCGGACGGAAATGTTGGCTCACCACTGACATCACTAAGGCTTTCATTTCACCATAGCTTTCGTCTTTGCTACCTTGGATTAAATCAGAACCCAAGTTAGAGGTCATAATCACCACGGTGTTACGGAAGTCCACAGTACGACCTTGGCCATCCGTTAAACGACCATCATCCAATACTTGTAATAAGATATTGAATACGTCTGCATGTGCTTTTTCCACTTCATCCAACAAAATTACCGAATATGGACGACGACGTACTGCTTCAGTTAAGTAACCACCTTCTTCATAGCCAACATAGCCTGGAGGCGCACCCACTAAACGAGATACGCTGTGTTTTTCCATAAACTCTGACATATCGATACGCACCATCGCATCTTCGCTGTCAAAGAGGAATTTCGCCAAAGTTTTGCAAAGCTCGGTTTTACCTACACCAGTTGGACCTAAGAATAAGAAAGAACCAATTGGGCGGTTAGGATCTGAAAGCCCTGCACGGCTACGACGAATCGCGTTTGCGACAGCATCGACAGCTTCTTCTTGACCGATCACACGTTTGTGTAATTCTTCTTCCATGCGTAAGAGTTTTTCTTTCTCGCCTTCCATCATTTTAGAAACTGGAATACCTGTTGCTTTAGAAAGTACCTCTGCAATTTCTTCATCAGTTACACGATAGCGCAATAAGCTCATCTCTTTGCCTTCGCCAGTTTCAGCGGCCGCAAGTTGTTTTTCCAATTCAGGAATACGACCGTATTGAAGCTCAGACATTTTGCTTAAATCGCCAGCACGACGCGCTTGTTCCATTTCGGTTTTCGCTGCATCTAACTCTTGTTTGATGTGTTGAGAACCAGAAAGTGCTGCTTTTTCTGATTTCCAAACTTCTTCAAGTTCAGCATATTCACGTTCTTTATCAGAAAGCTCTTTTTCTAACATTTCTAAACGTTTACGGCTGGCTTCGTCCTCTTCTTTTTGTAATGCCTGTTGTTCCAATTTTAATTGGATGATACGGCGCTCAAGACGATCGAGCGGCTCTGGTTTAGAGTCAATTTCCATACGGATGCTTGAAGCCGCCTCATCGATTAAGTCGA
Organism: Haemophilus sp. HMSC068C11; assembly: GCA_905371285.1. Taxonomy (GTDB): domain Bacteria; phylum Pseudomonadota; class Gammaproteobacteria; order Enterobacterales; family Pasteurellaceae; genus Haemophilus_D. The sequence goes on from CAJPKS010000004.1 coordinate 13,692, forward strand.
TGGCTTTATCCGGCAATTGACGATCAGAAATATAACGATGTGAAAGTGTTGCCGCTGCCACGATTGCTGGGTCAGTAATATCTACATGGTGATGGATCTCATAACGCTCTTTCAAACCACGTAAGATCGCAATGGTATCTTCTACACTTGGTTCATCTACAAAGACTTTTTGGAAACGACGTTCAAGCGCCGCATCTTTCTCTATATATTGACGATATTCGTCTAACGTTGTTGCACCCACACAGTGTAATTCACCACGCGCTAAACTTGGTTTTAATAAGTTACCCGCATCCATTGCACCGTCAGTTTTACCTGCACCAACCATGGTATGGATTTCATCAATAAAGAGGATCACTCGACCTTCTTCTTTTGCAAGTTCATTTAATACCGCTTTTAAACGTTCTTCAAATTCACCACGATATTTTGCACCTGCAATCAAGGCACCCATATCTAAAGAAAGGACTCGTTTATTTTTCAAGCCTTCTGGCACTTCACCATTGACAATACGTTGTGCCAAACCTTCCACGATAGCGGTTTTACCTACACCAGGCTCACCGATTAATACTGGGTTGTTTTTAGTTCGACGTTGCAATACTTGAATGGCTCGACGAATTTCTTCATCACGACCAATAACTGGGTCGAGTTTGCCACTTTCAGCACGAGCTGTTAAATCAATTGTATATTTTTCAAGAGCTTGTCTACTTTCTTCTGCATTTTGATCGTTCACGCTTTGTCCTCCGCGAATATGTTGAATCGCTTGTAAAATTTGTTCTTTTTTCGCACCACATTTTTTCAAAATGTCATTTAATGCGCCACGCTCTTCAAGCGCCGCTAATAAGAACAATTCACTGGAAATAAATTTATCTTGTTTTTGTTGTGCTAATTTGTCACATAAATTCAATAAGTTGAGTAATTGACGAGAAATTTGCACGTCTCCGCCATTACCTGACACTTGTGGCAATTTATTCAATTCTGCGTTTAATTCATTACGTAATAACGCGACATTCACGCCACTTGCTGTCAAAATCGGTGCAATTGAACCGTCTTGTTGATTTAAAAGTGCGGCCAATAAATGCACCGGTTCGATAAACTGATTATCTTTACCAAGCGCTAATGACTGCGCTTCACTGAGTGCTTGTTGGAATTTAGTGGTAAATTTTTCAATATTCATATCTTATCTTCTCCTGCATAAAATTGTTGGGGTCATCCCCTTTATGAGTAATTAAATAAGACCCTTTTTTGGTATTTCAAGAGAAAAAATCAACTATTTTTAATTTTTTCTAGCAAACTTTACTTCTTGATAGGTTTAAGCAACTAAGATTTGATGAAGTGGCACGTCCCACACTTCTGTTGGAAGCTGTTCGACTTGCTGACATTGATGGGCTAATCCCACGGGGATAAAAGGAGACTTCTGCCAATGTTGTAAGGTGCGATCATAAAAACCACCGCCCATGCCAAGGCGATTCCCTTGTCTATCAAACGCGACGAGTGGTGTAAAAAGAATATCTAATTCATCCAAAGGCAATACATTTTGCACATTGAGTTTAGGTTCCCAAATGCCAAATTTATTTTTCAGCATCGGAGTATCAGGCAAATAACGTAAAAACAAAAGGTGATTCGGATTGAAAGGATGCAAGACAGGCAAATAAACCTGTTTACCTTGTGCCCAAAGAGTTTTAATAAGTTTATCTGTGGAGATTTCACCATCAAAGGAAACATACAAGGCAATATGCTGCGCATTTCGTTCTTCAATTAATGTAAGAGCTTGTTGAGTGATGGAATCTTCCGCCTGTTGCTGCTGAAGTGCGGTCAAATTTGCTCGTGTTTTACGAATTTGCTGACGGAGCTGATTGCGAAGCGTTTGCTGTGTTGATTTCATTCGATTGGAAAGAATGGATTTCAGAGAAAGGTCCCAGAGTGCCGCTACGAGTAGTAGTCCTTGAACCCGACGGTCCAAGGAAACCGGTAAGGCCATTTTTAGGTTTCTTTAGTCCAATGACAAAGTCAAAGGTCAAGCCTACACACCAATGGCGGGAAACCGATTTATAAAGTTCTAAGTATCGGCTCAGGGACATAACCCATCCACGAACACCCCAGGAAATCTTTTAAATTTATACTAGCTCAATTTGATTGGTTTGACTAGCCTTTATTTGAATAATTTTGCTTATTCAAGCGCGTCCCACAAGGGACGGGATTATTTTTTAACCGGTTGAATTAAATCAGACTCTTCCGGTTTTTTCACGTCCGCAAATTGTTTATCTTTATTCGCATCGATGACTTGTTGAGTTTGACTCGCTAATTGTTGTAAACCCATTTTTTCATAGGCTTCTTTCATTAGGAATAAGCCTTCGTAAGTCGCTTTGGCATCTGGATATTGTTGTAACATACCCACTACACGGTTTGCTACCGCTACCCATGCATCACGTTTTGCATAGAATTTTGCAATTTCTAATTCATGGCGAGCTAATGAATCTTTGATGTATGCCATACGTGCTACTGCATCTTGTGAATATGGGCTATTTGGGAACGCACGTACTAAGCTTTGGAAGTTTGAAAACGCCGTTTTCATTGAAGTTGTTTCACGCGTTGCACGATCAATACCAAAGAAATCTTGGATCATGTTATCGGCAGTTGCTAAGTTAGTTAAACCTGCCATATACACTGCATAGTCACGGTTTGGACTTTGTGGGAATTGGTGTAAATAGTTATCTACAGTGACCAACGTTGCGGTGTAATCTTGCGTTTTATAGTTTGCATAAATTAAATCAAGCATTGCTTGCTCTTGGTAAGTACTACCAGGGAAACGCTCTGTTGCTGCTTTTAAATAACGAATCGAGTCAGAATAGCTTCCTTCTTGCAATGCTGCCGCCCCTTTTGCATAAAGATCATCAACAGAAGCTTGTTCCACTTCTTTATTACCACTACTACAAGCTGCAATCGCGAATGAGGTCAATGCAATAAGTGCAAGAGATTTTATTTTACGCATTCTTTTTTCCTTAATTTTTACGAAAATCAATAAATAAGTTACAATTAACGAATATTGTATAGAACATTACACAATAAGCCAACTTTTTAAATTTTTAGATGGATTTTTTATGCCACAAATGACCTTAACGGCTGAAATTCAGCCCGAACAAATGGGACAGCGTTTAGACCAAACCCTCGCAGAGTTGTTCCCTGAATATTCCCGTTCCCGTTTAAAAACCTGGATTGAAGCAAAACAGGTAAAAATGAACGGTGAAATTGCCGATATTCCACGTGCAAAAGTTTATGGCGGAGAGCAAATTGAGATTTCGGTAGAAGTGGAAGATGAAAACCGTTTTGAGCCACAAAATATTCCACTCAATATCGTTTATGAAGATGACGATATTATCGTGATTAACAAACCTAAAGATCTCGTCGTCCACCCTGGTGCAGGCAATCCGGATGGCACGGTACTTAACGCGCTACTCTATCACTATCCACCTATTGCCGAAGTACCGCGCGCAGGAATTGTGCATCGTTTAGATAAAGACACAACGGGTCTCATGGTTGTTGCTAAAACGATCCCTGCACAAACTAAGCTCGTGCGTGACTTACAAAAACGCAAAATTACTCGTGAATACGAAGCCGTTGCAAGTGGCATTATGACCAAAGGCGGCACAGTAGATCAGCCAATGGCTCGTCATGCTACAAAACGCACATTGATGGCGGTTCACCCAATGGGTAAACCGGCTGTGACACACTACCGCATTATGGAAAATTTCCGTAATTACACACGTTTACGCTTACGTTTAGAAACAGGCCGTACTCACCAAATTCGTGTGCACATGGCGCATATCGCACATCCATTATTAGGTGATCAAACTTACGGAGGTCGTCCTCGCCCACCTAAAAATGCAAGCGAAGCCTTCAATGAGGTTCTGCGTAATTTTAAACGCCAAGCTTTACATGCGGTTATGTTGCGTTTAGCTCACCCAATTACAGGTGAAATGATGGAATGGTATGCACCATTGCCCGATGACTTTGTCGAATTACTGCATGCCTTAAAAGCGGATTACCTCGAACACAAAGACGAATTGGATTATTAAGATGAAAACCATTGTTCCAAACTGGAATGTTCCACCACATATCCAAGCGTTTACAACCACAAGAGAAGGTGGTGTAAGCCTGCCGCCTTTCGAGAGTTTCAATTTAGGCGATCATGTCGAAGACGATAAAAGTGCGGTCAAAACTAACCGCACTTTATTGGTCGAAAAATTTAATCTGCCACATTTCCCGTTGTTTTTAACTCAAACACACAGCACTCGTGTAATCACGGTGCCTTATGAGGGCAATCATTTAGAAGCCGATGCGGTTTACACCAATCAACCTAACCAAGTATGTTTGGTCATGACGGCTGATTGCTTGCCAGTTTTATTCACCAATAAACAAGGCACTGAAGTGGCTGCAGCACATGCGGGCTGGCGTGGACTCTGTGATGGTGTATTAGAAGAAACAGTGAAATGTTTCCAATCAGCCCCCGAAGAGATTATTGCGTGGTTTGGACCTGCTATCGGCCCTAATGCATTCCAAGTTGGCAAAGAAGTGATTGAGCAATTTATGGCTTTTGACCCAATTGCAGAAACGGCTTTTCGACCCGATCCGAATGAATCAGGAAAATACCTCGGCAATCTTTATCAAATTGCTACTCAACGCCTCAACAAATTAGGTATTACCCAAATTTACGGTGGGGAGCATTGCACATTCACTGAAAAAGAGAGTTTCTTTTCCTATCGTCGAGATGGCAAAACAGGAAGAATGGCGAGTCTGATTTGGCTAAAAAAATAAACTCATAAATACAACAAACCGCACCTTAAAGTGCGGTTTATTTTTGGCTTATTCTGAATAGTTTTCGAACCAACTTTCTAAAATCAAGCAAGCAGAGATCCCATCTACTTTGCCTTTATTGAGAGCGCGATAACCTCCACGCTGGAAAATTTCATCACGTGCAGAAACCGTCGTTAAGCGCTCATCTTGCAGTTCCACTTTGATACCGAAACGACCATTTAAGCGGTTGGCAAATTTTTTCGCACGAAGTGTTAAATCTTGCTCAGTGCCATCCATATTTAAGGGCAATCCCACCACAATAACATCGGGTTTCCAATCCTTTAAACATTTTTCAATGGCATCCCAATTGGGAATGCCATCTTGCGCTTTAAATGCAGGCAAAGCTTGAGCTGTTCCTGTGATACTTTGCCCGACTGCACAACCAATGCTTTTTGTACCAAAATCAAACGCGATTGCCGTGATGCCCATTAACTATGCCCTACCTGTGAAAAGACGAAATTATGAGGATTAATCCCCAATAATTGATTCGCTGCAGGATAACGATCTTCATAAATGGTTTCAAATAAAATGGTGTCTGACGCAGGTGCCACTAACCACGCATTATCTGCAATCTCTTGTTCTAACTGTCCTGCTGTCCAACTTGCACAACCGAGAGCAACAAGATATTTTTCGGGCGCATCCTCTGAACCAAAGGTTTCCACAATATCTGCCGAAGTGGTAAGAAACATCTCATCGGTAATTTTATAACTATGCTCAAATTCTTTCTCGGCTTTCTTATGTAAAATAAAACCACGCTCAGAATGTACCGGCCCACCTGCAAGCACAAGTTCATTGCTAAAAGTGCGGTCATTTTTCATCATAAAATTCATTTTTGAATACAGTTCAGCAATGCTTAAATCGGTGGGTTGATTAATCACCAAGCCCATTGAGCCTTGCTCATTATGCTCGCACATATACACCACAGTATTTTGGAAATAATCCTCCAACTGTGGCATCGCAATTAAAAATTGCCCTTGTAAATCCATCATTATCCCAAATCTCCAAAACAAATTTGTAACGCACTAATAGCCGCTAACGAAGCGGTTTCTGTGCGTAACACACGCTTTCCTAATAAAATTTCAGTAAATCCTTGTTGTTCAGTTTGAGCGATTTCTTGAGGTGATAAACCGCCTTCTGAACCAATAAGCAAACGAACCCCTTCTTTTGGAATGGAAGGCAAGGTTTTAATAGAATATTGGGCTCTTGGATGTAAATTCAATTTCAACGCGCCGTCATTTTCAGCACACCAATCTTGTAATTTCATTAACGGACGAATTTCTGGCACAACGTTACGACCACATTGTTCACAAGCCGCAATGGCAATTTTTTGCCATTGTTGGATTTTCTTATCCATGCGTTCACCATCCAACTTCACCCCACAGCGTTCCGACCACAATGGTGTAATCACGTTCACGCCCAATTCCACGGACTTTTGAATGGTAAATTCCATTCGATCACCGCGTGAAATAACCTGCCCTAAATGAATCGACAAATTCGACTCTTTATCACTTAATTCACAACCAAGAATTTCCACTTTAACGGCTTTTTTGCTCGCTTCAATAATTTTCGCTGGATAAATATGATTACTTCCATCAAATAATTCAATTTGCTCACCTTCTGTCATACGAAGTACACGCCCTGCATGATTAGCCGCATCCTCTGAAAGTTGGCAAGTAGATTGATTTTTAAGGGATTCTGGATGATAAATTCTTGGAATACGCATAATATTGAGTCTTTGATATAAGGAAAAAGTGCGGTCATTTTCAACCGCACTTTTAATATTATTCTGTTGCTAAATCTTTTGGCAAACTTTCTAAAATGGCTCGCCAGTAGGCGGAGGTAACTTGCTTGTGTTTACGAATACATTCCACCACTAAATCAGATTGACCTTTTTCACAAATATCACGCAATTCTACATAAAAATCATGTGTCACTTGGCGATGTTTTTCGTCACTAAAGAATAGCAAACCAATTTTATGATAAACCCCACGTAAACTATTGAAAATTAAACGATAGAAAGGTTTATTCGCCATTACGGTAAACTGACGGAATAAGGCATAGTCAAATTCCATATAGCTCTCTGCGGTATTTTCTAATGAATCTAGCTCCTTAAACAAAGCAACAGAAGCTTTAGGCGAATTTTTTACGGCTTCATAAATATAAGATTCAGACATACGACTACGCAACGAAAGCATATTTTCAATGATTAACGGCGCACTTTGACGATCTAAAGTAATTAAGGTTTCAATAATGCTTGGACCAGCTGTATCCCAAATATTATTGACTTTTGTCGGCTTGCCGTGTTGAATGGTAAGCCAGCCATCACGGGCCAAACGCTGCAATACTTCGCGTAATGTGGTGCGTGTTACACCAATTTTATCAGCTAAATCACGCTCAGAAGGAAGATTGGTGCCTGCGGGAAATACATTATCCCAAATACTTCTAACAATATATTCTTCGGCAAGAGCGGCTGGGCTTTGAGCCCGTAAAAGGGTATTATCTGTTTGCATGAGTATGAAATAAATATAAAAAAATCTAAAAAGATCAAAAAAATGTGATTTATTCACTAAATCTTCAACTGGTCTATTATCCTTTAAAGCAGTATATATTACAATGACAGGACTATAAAAAAACGGAGTTCGATATGACTTACACACAAGCATTCATGAAAAACTTTCTGGGCGCAAGTCCAGATTGGTATAAATTAACCATTATTGCCTTCTTGGTAATTAACCCGGTTTTATTCTTTTTTGTTAGTCCATTTTTTGCAGGCTGGCTACTCGTTGCAGAGTTTATTTTCACGCTAGCCATGGCATTAAAATGCTATCCTCTTCAACCGGGTGGTTTACTAGCCGTTGAAGCTATTGCTATTGGCATGACGAATGCAGAGCACGTTAAAGCCGAGATCATGGCAAACTTTGAAGTCGTTTTACTTTTAATCTTTATGGTGGCCGGTATTTACTTTATGAAGCAACTTTTGCTTTATGTGTTCACCAAATTATTAGTCCGTATCCGTTCTAAAATCGTCCTTTCTGTCGCGTTCTGTTTTAGTGCTGCATTTCTTTCAGCTTTCTTAGATGCACTAACTGTTGTGGCTGTAATCATCAGTGTTGCCATGGGTTTCTATGGGGTTTATCACAAAGTGGCATCAGGGAAAAATCTACAGGAGGCGGTTGATATTGCCGATGATAACAAAATCAAAAATCATGAAACTCTCGAAAAATTCCGCTCTTTCTTACGTAGCTTAATGATGCATGCTGGTGTAGGTACCGCACTCGGTGGTGTAATGACCATGGTAGGTGAACCACAAAACTTAATCATTGCAGAACAAGCTAAATGGAATTTCATTGAATTTTTCTTCCGTATGGCTCCTGTGACAGTCCCTGTATTTATCTGCGGATTACTCACTTGTATTTTAGTCGAAAAATTTAAAGTATTCGGTTATGGTGAAAAACTACCAGAAGATGTATGGAAAATCTTGGCTGATTTAGATCGCGAAAATGCACAAAAGATGTCTAAACAAGATAAGATTCGTCTTTCTGTTCAGGCAGTTATCGCAGTTTGGTTAATCTTAGGTTTAGCCTTCCACTTAGCGGCTGTCGGCTTAATTGGTTTAAGCGTGATTATTCTTGCAACAACCTTTACTGGTGTAACAGACGAACATGCTATTGGAAAATCATTCCAAGAAAGTTTACCGTTCACTGCATTATTAGTCGTATTTTTCTCTATCGTTGCGGTGATTATCGATCAAAAACTCTTTGCGCCAATTATTCACTTCGTATTAAGTTCTGAAGAGAAAACACAGTTAGCGCTATTCTACGGTTTCAATGGTTTACTTTCTGCGATTTCTGATAACGTATTCGTAGCAACGGTTTATATCAATGAAGCGAAACATGCCCTTGCGACAGGCGCAATTGCACCGCACCAATTTGAATTACTTGCGGTAGCAATCAATACAGGGACAAACTTACCTTCTGTTGCGACACCAAACGGTCAAGCCGCGTTCTTGTTCTTATTAACATCATCGCTTGCACCGTTAATTAAACTTTCTTATGGTAGAATGGTCTATATGGCATTGCCTTACACCATCGTATTAACGCTAGTCGGTTTCTTTGCTATCGAATTTATCCTACCTGAAATGACAATTTGGCTTGCAAACCTTGGCTTAATTATTCCAATTTAATGAAACATAAGGAGAGAGAATGCTCGACTTTTTTAAGCAATTATCCCTTAAACGTTCAGCGTGGATCTTTTTGGCATTTACTGCATTTGCCTTAGAATCGACCGCACTTTACTTTCAATACGGCATGAGTTTGCAACCTTGTGTACTTTGTGTTTATGAGCGTTTAGCTGTTGTAGGGTTATTTATTGCTGGTCTTATCGGCGCCTTAGCCCCTAGTTCGCTTATTGTCCGCATTCTTGCTCTTATTGTGGGTTTATTTAGTGCAATCAAAGGATTAATGATCTCCATTCGTCACCTTGATTTACAAATGAATCCGGCACCGTGGAAACAATGTGAATTTATACCAAACTTTCCGGAAACGTTACCATTTCATAAATGGCTACCTGCGGTGTTCAATCCAACAGGTAGCTGTAATGAAAGCCAATGGTCACTTTTCGGCATCACAATGGTACAATGGTTGGTATTTATTTTCGCTGTCTATGTCATTGTGTTGGGATTAATTACACTTTCACAAGTGAAGAAAAGTCGAAATCGACGCCTCATTTTTAAGTAGTCAAATTGCATACTAAAAAGCCTAGAGATATTCTCTAGGCTTTTTTATTACTGAAAGTCATTCTGCGCTCAATGTTATTCAAGAAAGAAATAGCAATATGGCATTAAGATTAACCAAATAAATGCACTGAACACAACGACAAATTTGAAACTAAAGTGTTTGGTTTTATGACGAAAGCGTTTCATCCCGCAATAAACACCAATAAACCCACCAAGAAGGCTTAATAGAAAAAAAGTATTTTCAGAAATTCGCCAGCCGTGACGAACCGAACGGATTTTATCTTTCCACATTAAAAAATAAGCGGCGATATTTACCGCCGCTAGCATCACAAATAAAAGCTGAATCAGCATTATGCGTAAACTGGAAGACGTTTGCAGATTGCCAATACTTTTTCTTTGGTTGCTGCAATCACTTGCTCTTCGTTTTCTTTGCCTAATGCATCTAATACATCACACATCCAGCCAGCTAATTCACGACAGTCTTGTTCGTTAAAGCCACGACGAGTCACAGCCGGTGTACCAACACGAATACCAGAGGTCACAAATGGTTTTTGTGGATCATTTGGTACGGAGTTTTTATTCACCGTAATATTCGCTTTACCTAGCGCTGCATCTGCTGCTTTACCGGTTAAGCCTTGTTTTATGAAGCTCACTAAGAATAAATGGTTTTCTGTGCCATTTGAAACCACGTCATAACCACGTTGTTTAAACACTTCCACCATCGCTTTCGCATTTTTAATCACGTTTGCTTGATATTCTTTATAAGCTGGTTCTAACGCTTCTTTGAAACATACTGCTTTCGCCGCAATAATGTGCACTAATGGACCACCTTGGTTTGCAGGGAAAACAGAAGATTGTAAGCGTTTATAAAGCTCTTCATCACCACAAGAAGAAAGGATTAAACCACCACGTGGACCACCTAAGGTTTTATGGGTAGTCGTTGTCACAACGTGTGCGTATGGTAATGGGTTTGGATATAAACCTGCTGCAATTAAGCCCGCAACGTGAGCCATATCAACGAATAAATACGCGCCAACTTCATCTGCGATTTCACGCATTTTTTTCCAATCTACCACTTGAGAATAAGCGGAAAAACCTGCCACGATCATTTTTGGTTTATGTTCTAATGCTTTTTGACGCACATCTTCATAGTCAATTAAACCATCTGCAGTGATACCATAAAGTACAGAATTATAGATTTTACCGGAGAAGCTCACTTTCGCCCCGTGGGTTAAGTGACCACCGTGTGCTAAATCCATCCCTAAAATGGTATCACCCGCATTGATTAATGCACCATATACTGCCGCATTCGCTTGTGAACCTGAGTGTGGTTGTACGTTCACATAATCTGCACCAAATAACTCTTTCGCGCGATCAATCGCCAACTGCTCCACAATGTCTGCGTACTCACAACCGCCGTAGTAACGTTTACCTGGATAGCCTTCTGCATATTTGTTAGTAAACTGAGAACCTTGCGCTTCCATTACGCGTGGACTCGCATAGTTTTCAGATGCGATAAGCTCGATATGCTCTTCTTGACGACGATTTTCGTCCTGAATGGCTTGCCATAGAACCGGATCGTAATCAGCGATGTTCATACTTTTTTTAAACATTGTGTTTTCCTCGTTGTTTGAATTATTTGTGTATAGTTTACCTGTTTCCAGGCAAAAACTTAACCAAAAATTTCGACCATATTTTTCATTATTACAATGAAAAACATTCATTTATCTAAATAGAGCCTTTTTCTTTCACTAATATATAAATTAGATTAAA
>CAJPKS010000005.1:0-24232 GCA_905371285.1 Haemophilus sp. HMSC068C11
CCGTAATGCCCTTTTTGCCCATGGTGAAAAACGTGATAGCCTAGATTTTCAGTAATTGCATAAGGAAAATCTTCATCTGCCACTTTAATTTCTTGTAAACCAATCACATCCGGTTGGTATTTTTCAATAATTGCTTCGAGTTGATGAGGGCGGGCACGTAAACCATTAATATTAAAAGAGATAAATTTCATTTTTGTTCCTAATGTGAAAAATTGGGTCTATTATACAAAATAATTGAAATCTTAACCGCACTTTTCCTTTGTAATGGAAGAAGTTACGCCTATTAATGTGATTACGCTTCAGTTGCAATCAAATGAATTTGCTCCTATTTTCTCATTAAAATTTTTCCTAAAAACGCACTTTATAAATAAAACTAACTTGCTTATACTGGCGGCGCTTTTATTACTTTACTCGGATCATTTTATGAATATTTATACTTACTTGTGTTTTCTCACCACAATAGCCATTCTTATCAGTTTTATTACACGTAAACTGAACGATAATATCCAATATACCATTGCCATCACTGCCACCTCCATGGCGGGCTCGCTTTTCCTGGTGTTATTGGGATATTTCGGCTGGTTTAATTTGGATGACATTGCAACACGCGTTATCGAACGCATTGATTTTAAAGATTTCTTATTGAACGGGATTTTAGGCTTTTTACTCTTTGCTGGCGCCTTGGGCATTAAACTTCCAGTCTTAAACAATCAAAAATGGGAAATTACCACTTTTGCTCTGTTCTCAACGCTTGCTTCTACCTTTTTTATTGGTTTTCTACTTTATGGCGTAGCTTTACTTTTCGGTTGGCATATTGATTTAATTTACTGCATCTTATTTGGTGCACTCATATCGCCTGATGACCCGATTGCCGTACTTGCCATTATCAAAAACTTAAAAGCACCAAAACGCTTATCTATGCAAGTGGAAGGCGAATCACTTTTTAATGATGGGATTGGCTTGGTAATTTTCACTACGGTTTTTGCTGTCGCATTTGGCGGTCATGAACCGACAGCAAGCGGCATTCTCCATTTATTTTTTAAAGAAGCTTTAGGAGGGATTGCATTTGGATTGGTTTTAGGTCTCTTCGCCCATTATCTGATTTCAGCCACCGATGATGGTTCGTTAGAAATTCTTTTGACCTTAATCGTACCTACTGCGGGCTTTATGCTTGCTAATCTCTTACATGTATCAGGTGCATTAGCGATGGTTGTCGCGGGGATTTTAATTGGTAACTGGACAAGATACACAGGATTTTCTCAACAAAGCCAACGTTATTTGGATCACTTTTGGGAAATGATTGATCACTTCCTTAACTCCTTACTCTTTATTTTGATCGGTTTAGCGATTTTATTGATTCATGTGTCTTGGCAAGGGTTAATCTTAATTTTCCTTGCTATTCCAGTGTGTTTAATCTGTCGCTATGCAAGTGTTTGGTTACCATTCCAAGTCATGAAACGCTACCGTAAATACAACCCTTACACCATGAAAGTTCTCACTTGGGGCGCATTACGAGGCGGATTAGCGCTCGCTATGGCGCTTTCTATTCCAAGTGATCAATTTTATATTGAAGGATTAGAAATGGATGTTCGCGATCTTATTTTAGGTATGACGTATGCAGTTGTGGCATTTTCAATTCTCGTGCAAGGCATGACAATTGAAACCTTAATTCGTAAATCAAAAGAAGCGACCATGCGTGAACGTGGCTATACGGGTATCGGATTAGCGAAATAATCAATAATGTTTATATCTTTGGCTCAGCACTTGCTGAGCCTATTTTTTGAATCTGAGACATGACACCTTCACGATGCCACCACTCCCCTTCTTTCGGAGGGATAAACACATCAAATGCCTGACCTTTAAATTCAAATTGCAATCTTGCAGCATGCAAATAAGTGCGGTCAATATTTTCAGTGTTTTTACCATAAAGCGTATCGCCTAAAATCGGGCTCCCTAAGCTTTTCATCGCCACACGCAATTGATGGGTTTTACCGGTTTGTGGCTTTAAGATAAATAATCGTAAATTAGGCTCACAACTTACACTTTCAAAACGCGTAATTGCGGGATTTTCTTTTGATTGGCAAAGTTTCCAAGCCCCATTACGAGCCTTTTGCATATCGCCGACAATCAATCCTTGCTTCTTTTTTGGCTTTTGATTGCTGAGTGCAAGATAAGTCTTTTGGATATGATGTTCAGAAAAAAGTCGGAAAAATTCAGCCGCACTTTCAGCATTCAATGCTAAAATGAGTAAACCAGATGTCACTTTATCTAACCGATGTACAAGCCAGACTTGTGGCACGCCAAACTGCTCAGCAAGCAAAGTGGTTAAACCAATTTCACTCTTATCTTTATGCACACTTATCCCACAAGGCTTATAAATAATGATAAAATCATCGGTCTGATAAATAATGTCTAATTTCATAAGTGCGGTCAAAAATTAATGAGTTTTGAACATATTATACTGGTTTATATTATTCCCGTGTTAATTTGGGTAGCAGTTATTTCTGTCACCTTGCGTTTACTCGTCAAAAAACAAGCGGTTTCTGCTACGTTGTCATGGCTGATGATTATCTACCTTGTGCCACTGATTGGCGTCATTGCTTATTTAATTTTTGGTGAGATTAAACTAGGTACGCACCGAGCCAAAGCCTTTCAATTGTTAAAACCTAAATATACCCAATGGCTTCAGCAACTGTCAGAACAAAAAGATCTGGTTACACATTCCCAGGATCCTCGTTATCGTGCTTTATTTAAACTAGTCCACCACCGCTTAGGTATTCCGAACATTCGAGGTAATGAATTACATATTCTCGACACGCCAGAAAGCATCATTCGAAGTATCATTCGTGATATTCAACAAGCACATCATTCCATTAATATGGTGTTCTATATTTGGAGCAATGATGGCATGATTAATGAAGTGAAACAAGCCTTAGAAGAAGCCGTGCAACGTGGAGTTAAAGTTTGTCTTTTACTCGATTCCGTTGGCAGTAATGCTTTTTTGAAAAGCCCTGTTTGTAAAGAAATGCGAGCAAAAGGCATTGAAATTACCGAAGCGCTACATGTAAATTTATTCCGGATGTTCTTCAGCCGAATTGATTTACGTCAACATCGTAAAATCATCATCATTGATAATCAAATTGCCTATACAGGCAGTATGAATATGGTAGACCCAAATTTCTTCAAACAAGACAGCAACGTAGGCAATTGGATAGACGTGATGGTACGAATCAACGGTCCTGTTTCACCGATTTTAAACAGCTTACATGCTTGGGATTGGGAAATTGAAACGACGGAAGAATTACCACTTTTACTACCAAATTGTCCAATTGTGGAAATTGATGACAATGATACTCACTCCGTACAAGTTATTGCGAGTGGTCCAGCGTTCCCTGACGATTTAATTGCACAATCCCTTGCTACCGCGATTTATGCAGCGAGAGAAAGCATTGTGATCACCTCACCTTATTTTGTGCCAAGTCATAATATCGCTGAGGCACTACGTATTGCTGCATTTCGTGGCGTTGAGATCACGCTTATTTTACCGAAACGAAATGATTCCTTAATGGTTCGCTGGGCAAGCCGAACGTTCTTTGATGATTTACTCGAAGCGGGGGTAAAAATTTATCATTTTGAAGCAGGACTTCTACATACTAAAAGTGTGTTAATCGATAACAAGCTTGCACTCGTTGGTACGGTAAATATGGATTTACGCAGTTTCCTGCTTAACTTTGAAATCACCGTTGCCATAGAGGATCGTAATTTTGCCAATGAAGTCGCCACACTTCATGAGAATTATTTAGCGAATTCTTCTGCACTCAATATGCAAGAATGGATCAATCGTCCTTTCTATCATAGAATCATCGAGCGGTTATTTTTCTTGTTTAGTCCGTTGCTATAAATTTCACTATAAATACAAAAAGGGCATACATAAGTACGCCCTTTCTTTTTACGTTTATGATTAACGTTTTTTCACGATAAACACTAAAGCTACTAAAACAACTGCTGTTGTCACAAACCCCGCTAAACCTGATTCTGTAAAGCCGACTACAATGTAGCCCACAGCACTTGCTGTTGCGACAGTTGCTGCATAAGGTAATTGTGTGGTGACGTGATCCATGTGGTTACATTTTGCCCCAGTTGACGACAGAATCGTTGTATCCGAAACCGGTGAACAGTGGTCGCCACATACCGCGCCAGCCATTACGGCTGAAAGACAAGGGAGTAATAATTCTGGTGCCGAATTAGTCGCCATTGCTGCTGCGATTGGTAACATAATGCCAAATGTCCCCCAGCTTGTCCCTGTTGAGAATGCCATTGCTGAACCAAGGATAAATAAAATCACTGGTAAAAATTGAACTGGAATGCTACCACTCACTAAAGAAGATAAGTATTTACCGGTTTGTGCATCACCCACCACTTTATTGATTGTCCACGCAAAAAATAGGATCGCAATTGCACCTAACATGGATTTAATACCGGCAATCCACGCTTTTCCATATTCTTGTAAAGAAACTTGACGCTCAAGAATAATCAATAATGTTGACATTGCAACCGCACTTGAACCCCCAACCACAAGCGAAATACCGACGGTTGTATTTTCAAATGCGCCTAAGATGCTAAATGGTTTTCCATCTGCCGCTAAGGCTTCACTCCCCGTATGAATCATCATGAAAACAGTGACAGTAATTAAGACTAAAATCGGTAAAATTAAGTTGCGAACTTTACCTTTCACACCTTCAATGACTTCTTCTTTATAATCGCGCTCCATGGCTAATTTCTCATGACGCGCCATTGATGCAATATCAAATGAAAAATAAGCGACAAAGAATACCATCAATAATGAAAAGATCGCATAGTAGTTCATTGAACTCATGGCGACAAATGCACCCATAGGGGTATAAGAGGTAATAGAGTAAGTCGCCAATAGACCAGCCACAAGAGTAATAATGTATGCACCCCAGCTTGATACCGGCATCATGACACACATTGGTGCAGCAGTAGAATCAAGAATGTACGCTAATTTTGCACGAGACACTTTGAAACGATCGGTGACTGGACGAGCAATAGCGCCTACAGCAAGACTGTGGAAGTAATCATCAATAAAGGTTACAAACACTAAAGATGCCGCTAATAATTTCGCACCACGGCGACCTTTAATTTTATTTTGAGCCCATTCAGCAAAAGCTCGATTACTGCCTGACACGGTTAAAAGTGCGGTCAATACGCCAAGTAAAACTAAGAAAAACACGATATTCATATTTGAATTCATGCCTTCTTCACTACTATAAACTAATGCTACAACATTATCTTTTAAATAAATAAGTGCATTCAATGGGTTGAAATCAACCAACATTAATGCACCAACAATAATCCCTGCACTGAGGGACACCAGAACCCGACGCGTTGCAATTGCTAAAATGATCGCAAGTAATGCGGGGATAATTGAATAAATAGATGAAGAATAATCGACTAGTTCCATTAAGTTATACCTAATAATTTAATGGAGACAACGGCAAGAAAAGACACAATTATGACCAGACCGAACCGTAGCGCTCCATAGTTAATACACAAAAACTATGACAGTCACGTTCCTTTCGAAGACGTGACCAACCGAATAAGATGACGCCTATTCGATTTCGGCAATCATTCCTTTCCTTTCCCTTCAACGCTATCCACTCCAGGAAAATACTTATAATGACCGCACCTCTACTGTTGTATAGGATGGTGAGAGATTACATTAAAATGAATAAAATTACCAATAAAATCTTGCACTTTCAGTGAAATCTATTCTTTTATTAAAAATGACGTATTAATTTGTTAATTCATTGTTACACAATTTTATGAGTAAGAGATTGCAATAGTATAGAAAACAAGTCACTCCATAATATGGAGTATAATGAGATCAGACCAATTAATCCTTTAAATTAGGCGAATTAATATTTACCAAATATATTATTTTCGCTATTATTGTCTTCCTTAAAATAATTAAGCATTCACACACATAAAAAAGAGGACATCATGAACGAATTAACAAAAGGTTTAACTAACCTTCGTAGTTTACGCGCCGCTGTACGCGATTTAACATTAGAACAAGCTGAAAGTTCACTTTTAAAATTACAAGCTGCTGTTGAAGAAAAACGTGCTCAAGCAGCTGAAATTGAACAAGCGGAACAAGAGCGTCGTGCGCGTATCGCAAAATATAAAGAATTAATTAAGCAAGAAGGCATCACTGCGGAAGAATTAACCGCAATTATTGGTATTGCGCCTTCTTCAATTCGTAAAAAACGTGAACCTCGCCCAGCAAAATACAAATATACCGATGAAACTGGTCAAGAAAGAACATGGACAGGTCAAGGCCGTACACCTCGTGTGATTCAAAAGGCCTTAGATAAAGGTGCCTCTTTAGCTTCTTTTGAAATCTAATTTCACATTAACAATGTAGAACCCATTTTTATGGGTTCTCTTTTTTTATTTATCTTGCAAAATATTCATTATGTTAGAAAAGAAAATATTACTGACCGATTGTCCTGATGATAAAGGCTTAATCGCCAAAATCACCAATATTTGTTACAAACATCAATTAAATATCCTTCATAACAATGAGTTCGTTGATTTCGAAACGAAACATTTCTTTATGCGTACCGAATTGGAAGGGATTTTTAATGAAGAAACCTTGTTGGCTGATTTAAATTATAGTTTGCCGAAAGGGACAAACTGTCGCCTAATCAGTGCAAAACGTAAACGTATCGTAATTTTAGTCACCAAAGAAGCGCATTGCTTAGGTGATATTTTAATGAAAAATTACTACGGTGCGTTAGACGTAGAAATTGCGGCAGTAATTGGTAATCACAATAATTTACGCGAATTAGTTGAACGCTTTGATATTCCATTCCATTGTGTCAGCCATGAAGGGCTCACGCGTGTAGAACACGATAAATTACTGGCTGAAAAAATTGATGAATATACACCTGATTACATTGTATTAGCAAAATATATGCGTGTATTAAATCCAGAATTCGTCGCTCGTTATCCAAATCGTGTGATTAATATTCACCATTCATTCTTACCCGCATTTATTGGGGCAAAACCTTATCAACAAGCCTATGAACGCGGTGTGAAAATTATTGGTGCAACGGCTCACTTTATTAATAATGAATTAGATCAAGGTCCGATCATTATGCAAAATGTGATTAACGTGGATCACACTTACTCTGCCGATGCCATGATGCGTGCAGGCCGTGATGTGGAAAAAACCGTATTAAGTCGTGCGCTTGATCTTGCCTTACATGATCGTATTTTTGTGTATAAAAATAAAACGGTGGTCTTGTAATGAAAGCAATCACTTTAGAGCCAATTTCTCGCATTGAAGGTGAAATCAACTTACCTGGCTCGAAAAGTTTATCAAACCGTGCATTATTATTAGCTGCATTAGCTAAAGGCACCACAACGGTCACTAACTTGTTAGACAGTGATGACATTCGCCATATGCTAAACGCTCTTAAAGCTTTAGGTGTGAATTACCAGCTGTCTGAAGATAAAACTTGCTGTGAAGTTGAAGGCTTAGGTGGCACATTTCAGGTTGAAAATGGCTTATCACTGTTCCTCGGCAATGCCGGTACGGCCATGCGTCCTTTAACGGCTGCGCTTTGTTTAAAAGGCAACACAGAAGGTGAAGTCATTTTGACCGGTGAGCCTCGTATGAAAGAACGCCCAATTAAACATTTGGTAGATGCACTTCTTCAAGCGGGTGCCAATGTTCGTTATTTAGAAAATGACGGTTACCCACCGCTTGCGATTCGTAATCAAGGGATTAAAGGCGGTGTAGTTAAAATTGATGGCTCAATTTCTTCTCAATTTTTGACCGCACTTTTAATGGCTGCACCGCTTGCTGAAGGCGATTTAGATATCCATATTGTGGGTGATTTAGTTTCAAAACCTTATATTGATATTACCCTCGCCATGATGAAAGATTTTGGTGTTTCGGTTGAAAATCAACATTATCAAGTGTTTAAGGTAAAAGGTAACCAATCCTATGTCTCACCTGGCAAATATATGGTAGAAGGTGATGCTTCATCCGCCTCTTATTTCCTTGCTGCCGCCGCGATTAAAGGCAATGTAAAAGTGACAGGAATAGGTAAGCATTCTATTCAAGGTGACCGCCTATTTGCCAATGTGCTAGAAAAAATGGGCGCCAAAATCACTTGGGGTGAAGATTTTATTCAAGCAGAACAAGCTGAGCTCCACGGTATTGATATGGATATGAACCACATTCCTGATGCAGCCATGACAATAGCGACAACCGCCTTATTTGCAAAGGGTGAAACCGTTATTCGCAATATTTATAACTGGCGAGTGAAAGAGACCGATCGCCTTTCAGCTATGGCTGCCGAGTTACGAAAAGTCGGTGCAGAGGTTGAAGAAGGTGAAGATTTTATTCGAATTCAACCGCTTGCCCTTTCTCAATTTAAACATTCCGAAATTGAGACCTATAACGATCACCGTATGGCAATGTGCTTTGCGTTAATTGCATTATCGGATACCCCCGTCACGATTTTAGATCCGAAATGTACGGCTAAAACCTTCCCAACATTCTTCGATGAATTTGAGAAATTAAGTGTTAAAAACTAAATCTTAAACAAAAAGCACCGAATGCTCGGTGCTTTTTCCATTACTTCTGAATAGAAGATAAAAATTCTTTGCGAGTTTCGCGATCTTCTAAAAAGACCCCGCCATAGGCTGATGTCACGGTATAACTATGGGTATCTTTTACTCCGCGAGCTTTCACACAGAAATGTGTCGCTTTCACATAAACTGCCACATCATCGGTTTCTAAAATGGTTTGAAATGCCGTTAAAAGCTGTTCGGTTAAACGCTCTTGCACTTGTGGACGCTGTGCAAAAAACGCCACAATGCGATTGATTTTAGACAAGCCAATTACCCAATCTTTTGGATAATATGCCACAGCAACATTGCCATCAATCGTCACAAAATGATGTTCGCAAGTACTGGTCAAGGTGATGTCATTCACCTGCACCATTTCGCTCACTTTCATTTGGTTTTTGATTTTCGTCATTTTCGGGAAATTGGCATAATCCATTCCACTGAAAATTTCATCAATAAACATTTTGGCTAAACGATTTGGCGTTTCTTCTAGGCTATCATCACGCAGATCTAACCCAATCAATTTCATCACTTCACGCATATGCGAAGCAATCACCGCACGGCGCTCATCTTTACATTGAGTCGGATCAATCATTGGGGTTTCGATGCCTTTGGCTACCAAGGCTCGGCGGACATTTTCCGCATCAGGTGAAATCGCGTTCATTCACTTTCCATTTATAAAAAAATAATGCGGCATTTTAGCAAAAGATGAATTATTCGTAAAATGCGAAAAATCACCCTAATTTATTAATTTCCTTCATATTGTATTTCGGGCTACAATATATCCACTTTTATTTCGCTCAACCCAAAGGATTGATTATGTTGCCACTTGAAGATGCCTTGGCGCAAATGCTCAACCAACTTCCCTTCCCAACAAAAACTGAAACACTGGCTTTAACTGAAGCCGCGGATCGTGTCTGTGCGGAAGATGTAATTTCTCCAATTAACGTGCCTTCTTTTGATAACTCTGCGATGGATGGTTATGCAGTTCGTTTAGCCGATTTACAGCAATCCATGACGCTTTCTGTTGCAGGAAAATCCTTTGCAGGCAATCCATTTCAAGGGGAATGGGTAGCACAAAGTGCGGTCAGAATTATGACGGGTGCAATGATTCCTGAAGGTGCCGATGCGGTGGTTATGCAAGAAGAGGTCACCGTCAATGAAGATGGTTCTGTTACCTTTGCGGCCTTGCCTAAAGCCAATCAGAATATTCGCCGTATTGGTGAAGATGTGAAAAAAGGTGATGTGGTATTACATCAAGGCGATGAGTTAAATGCCGTTTCTTTACCTTTACTCGCCTCATTAGGCATCGCAGAAGTCAAAGCTTACCCACGATTAAAAGTGGCCGTGCTTTCAACCGGTGATGAATTAGTCCCAGTCGGTCAACCATTACAAGCAGGACAAATTTATGATACCAACCGTTTCACCGTGAAATTAATACTAGAAAAATTAAATTGTGATGTGCTTGATTTTGGTATTCTGCCAGATAACCAAGCCGAATTTGAAACGGCTTTTGTGAAAGCACAAGCTCAGACAGATCTTGTGATCACAAGCGGCGGCGTTTCGGTGGGTGAGGCTGACTTCACGAAAACTGTATTAGAAAAAGTCGGTCAGGTGAATTTCTGGAAAATTGCGATGAAACCTGGCAAACCATTTGCATTTGGTAAATTAGAAAATGCTTGGTTCTGCGGTTTACCTGGCAATCCGGTTTCTGCATTAGTGACATTCTATCAATTGGTTCAACCGGCTATTGCCAAATTAAGCGGTAAAAAACACCCGAAAAAACAACCGCACTTTCAAGCAATTGCCCAAACCAATTTGAAAAAATCACCAGGACGTTTAGATTTCCAACGTGGTTTCTATCAAATTAATGAAAATGGTCAACTTGAAGTGCACCCTGTTGGTTTCCAAGGCTCGCATTTATTCAGTTCTTTTGTGAAAAGTAACTGCTTTATTCGTCTTGAAAAAGATCGCGGCAATGTCGCTGCGGGCGAAATCGTCACCATTGAACCGTTTAATCACCTATTGGGGCGATAATGGCTGAATTAAGCTACGAAGAAGAACTGCGTTATAACCGCCAAATCATCTTAAAAGCGGTTGATTTTGACGGACAAGAAAAACTCAAAGACAGCCGCATGTTAATTGTCGGTCTGGGCGGTTTAGGCTGTGCAGCAAGTCAATATCTTGCCGCCGCTGGCGTGGGTTATTTAACCTTGTTGGATTTCGACACCGTATCGCTTTCTAATTTGCAACGTCAGGTGTTGCATACTGATAGCCGATTAAATATGCCTAAAGTGGAATCGGCTAAAATCGCCTTACAGCAGATTAATCCTCATGTCGAAATTGAAACCATCAATGCACAACTTTCCGAAGAAAAACTCGCGGAAATCATACCGCACTTTGATGTGATATTAGATTGTACCGATAACGTGGATATTCGTAATGCGCTCGATCGTGGTTGCGAAAAAGCGAAGATCCCGCTAATTTCTGGTGCGGCGATCCGTTTAGAAGGGCAAGTTTCTGTCTTTACTTATGAACCCAATACCCCAACCTATCGCCAACTTAGCCAGCTCTTTGGGCAAAATGTTTTAAGTTGTGTAGAGGCGGGCGTACTAGCCCCAATTGTGGGCGTTGTTGGCTCTATTCAAGCCTTAGAAGCCATTAAAGTGCGGTTAAAAATCGGTTCAAATTTATGTGGACGTTTATTGCTAATCGATGGATTAACCATGCGTATCCGAGAAATGAAATTACCCGTCTAATAGTTGGACAGACCACAAGTCTGTCCTTCTCTCAAAATTACCCACAAATAATTATCCTTCCCCTCGTGCATTGCCCAAAAACAAATGCTATTATCTTGTTCGACAATTCATTTGTCTTATATCGCAAGTTTTGTGTATAGGAAAATGGCAGACACTTCAAAAATCTCTTCATTTTATACCACACTTGCAAATTATCATTTCATCAGTTTAAGGATTAACTCTCTCATGAAAGAGATTTTGCAACAATTTAAACAAAATTATTTGATTAAATACTGGAATCCTGTCGCGGCAGTCATTGCTGCGGGGCTTATTTCAGCTTATTACTTTGGGGTAACCGGCACTTATTGGGCGGTTACGGGGGAATTTACTCGTTGGGGCGGTCATGCTTTGCAAGCGCTAGGCGTCGATGTGTCCGACTGGAGCTATTATAAAATTATCGGTATGCAAGGCACGATCTTCACCCGTATTGATGGTGTAATGATCTTAGGTATGTTCGCCGGTTGTATTTCTGCTGCACTTTGGGCAAATAATGTGAAATGGCGTAACCAGCCGCACAAACGCCGTATTGTTCAAGCGCTCATTGGTGGTGCATTAGCCGGTTTCGGCGCTCGTTTGGCAATGGGCTGTAACCTTGCCTCTCTCTTTACGGGTATTCCACAATTTTCGGTTCATGCTTGGTTCTTTACTATTGCGACTGCTGTAGGTACTTATGCCGGGGTAAAAGTCACCTTACTTCCGATGTTTCGTGTGAAATTAGAATTGAAAAAAGGCGCAGCAAAACTACAAGAAACTGACCCGAAACAAGCTAATCGTCGTTTCTGGATTGGTATGGTGGTATTTTTTACCTATCTTATCGCTTCCCTTTATGTGATGACAAACTCCGTCAAACTCGGTTTTGCAATGCTTTGTGGTTTAGCATTCGGCTTATTAATTGAACGTGCTCAAATCTGCTTTACATCGGCTTTCCGTGACTTATGGGTAACGGGCCGTGCTTATATGGCAAAAGCCATCATCTTCGGTATTATCGTGGGTACGCTTGGCGTATTTAGCTACATTCAATTAGGCGTACCAGCCAAAATCATGTGGGCGGGTCCAAATGCGATTATCGGTGGTTTATTATTTGGCTTCGGTATTGTGTTAGCTGGCGGATGTGAAACCGGTTGGATGTATCGTTCAATGGAAGGCCAAGTTCACTTTATGTGGGTAGGTGTGGGTAACGTTGTTGGTTCAACCTATTTAGCCTACGCATGGGACGATCTCGCCCCTGTCCTTGCGTTAGATTACGAAAAACTTAACTTATTGAAATCCTTTGGCCCTGTTGGCGGTTTATTAGTAAATTACGGCTTGCTTATTCTCTGCTTAATCGCTGTAGTTTGGTGGGAACGCCATTTCTTGAAAAAAGCCAAAGCAAAAATTGCGGCAGCGAATCCACAAGCTTGTGGTTGCTAATTAAATATTAACGAATTCATTCAAAAAAGAGGACATTATTATGGCATTTACCGTTGTTCAAAAATTAGATAAAGATCCAAAAGATATCACCCCAGATTACACGTTAGATACGCTAGGTGAACCTTGCCCGTATCCAGCAATCGTGATGCTCGAAACTATGCCGCAATTGCAAAAAGGCGAAATTTTAGAGCTATTAAGTGACTGTGCCCAATCTATCAACAACATTCCTGTTGATACTAAAAACCACGGTTACACACTATTAAGCGTAGAACAAGATGGCACTAAATTACGCTATTTGATTCAACGTTAATGTAAAAAAGTGCGGTCAATTTTGACCGCACTTTTTTGTTTAATAGAAATAAACGAAAGTTGTAATGCCTAATACTTACCCCCAAGGCTTAGCATCAGGTTTGCTATGTTTTTTTCGCCATTGGATACATATTGGACTATCCCACATTAGTCTTTCTTCACAAACTGGACCGCCTTCTAGATACCAACCTTTTTTCTCTAAACAAAGATTCACTTCTGGATTAACACTTTCACCGGTAACAAAATCCATACCACAATCCGACATATCTTTTTTTCTTCTATCAAGAAATTTAGTTAAAACATCAGGATCTGAATCAGGAAATAATGTATCTGCATTATGTAAGCGCCAATGATCATGTGGTGGTGGAGGCTGAAATCCTCCAAAAGAACAACCAAACAAAGTTAGAGATAATAATAGTGGTAATGTAAATCTCATCTTATCGTTTCCTCGCCTATTTTGATTTTAGAAAGTTAGTGTATCACTTCTTAAAGTTAGGTTATTTAATCATATAAGCACTAAAAAACATATAAAAAAAACCGCACTTTAATCTCTCAAAGTGCGGTCAGTTTTACTTCAGTTTTTTGCTTATTTGTTTAATGCAGTAAGAATGTCATCAACACGTTCTTTTGCATCACCAAAGAGCATTTGAGTGTTTTCTTTGAAGAATAATGGGTTTTGAACGCCTGCGTAACCTACCGCCATAGAGCGTTTGAATACGATAACGTTTTGAGCTTTCCATACTTCTAACACCGGCATACCTGCGATTGGGCTGTTTGGATCTTCCATTGCAGCAGGGTTTACGGTGTCGTTTGCACCGATAACCAATACCACATCAGTATCCGCGAAATCGTCATTGATTTCATCCATTTCAAGCACGATGTCATAAGGCACTTTTGCTTCCGCTAAAAGTACATTCATATGACCCGGTAAACGACCTGCAACAGGATGAATACCAAAACGCACGTTAATGCCACGTTCACGCAATTTCGCCGTAATTTCAGCCACTGGATATTGCGCTTGTGCTACTGCCATACCATATCCTGGTGTGATGATAACAGAGCTTGCATTTTTGAGTAATTCAGCCACTTCTTCTGCCGTTGTTTCACGGTGTTCGCCTTGTTCTTCATCAGAAGATACTTGAACATCATTACCAAAACCACCTGCGATAACGCTGATAAATGAGCGGTTCATCGCTTTACACATAATGTAAGAAAGAATCGCACCAGAAGAACCCACTAATGCACCGGTGACGATAAGCAAGTCATTGCTTAGCATGAAACCTGCTGCAGCCGCTGCCCAACCAGAGTATGAGTTAAGCATTGAAACCACAACTGGCATATCCGCACCACCGATAGATGCCACTAAGTGCCAGCCGAATGCAAGTGCAATCGCGGTCATGAGTAACACTGGGAAGATATTATCTGGGTTGTTTAAGAATGCCACCATCAAGAAAGCTGAAACCACTAAGGCCGCTAAATTTAATTTATGGCGATGTGGCAACATTAACGCTTTTGAATTGATTTTGCCGCTTAATTTACCAAATGCCACGATAGAACCCGTGAATGTTACCGCACCGATGAAGATCCCTAAGAATACTTCAACGTTATGGATATTCATTAACACAGGATCAGTTTCGTTTGTTAAACCGTAACTGTTAAAGCCTACGAGCACTGCTGCTAAACCTACAAAGCTGTGAAGGATCGCAACAAGTTCAGGCATTTCAGTCATTTCAACTTTTAATGCACGTTGAACACCAATCACGCCACCGATGATCATCGCAATAATGATCCATAGTGTACCTTCAGATTGTGGGCCGAAAATGGTTGCAACAAGGGCAATTGTCATACCGACAATACCATACCAGCAACCGGCTTTTGCCGTTTCGTGTTTAGAAAGACCGGCTAAGCTCATAATGAAAAGTAATGCAGCGATAATATAGGCTGCTTGTACTAAACCTTCAGACATCGTCTTCTCCTTAACCTTTTCTAAACATCGCCAACATACGTTGGGTTACACGGAAACCACCAAAGATGTTGATGCTTGCCACCAAGATTGCCACAAAGGCTAATACATCAATAAAGAAATTGCCTGTTGGTTGTCTAATTTGCAGTAATGCGCCCACAATGATGATACCTGAAATCGCATTGGTTACCGCCATAAGTGGTGTGTGTAAAGCGTGGCTGACGTTCCAAACCACGTAGTAACCAACTACACAAGCCAATACGAATACGGTGAAGTGAGAAAGGAAGGCTGCTGGCGCCACAGACGCAAGCCAGAGGAATAACACTCCCACACCTGCCATCACACCGTATTTGATGCGAGGATCTGCTGGTTTTTCTTCCTCTTTTTTAACCGCACTTTGTGCCGCTTTCGCTTCTTGTTTTGGTTGTGCTGACACTTGGATTTGTGCTGG
The DNA here is from genome assembly GCA_905371285.1 of Haemophilus sp. HMSC068C11. Classification (GTDB taxonomy): domain Bacteria; phylum Pseudomonadota; class Gammaproteobacteria; order Enterobacterales; family Pasteurellaceae; genus Haemophilus_D. The sequence goes on from CAJPKS010000005.1 coordinate 15,596, forward strand.
TGGAATTTCTTCCCCATCACGTACTACAGTCACACCACGTAATACCACATCGTCAAAATCAATATTGATCTTACCGTCTTTTTCTTTACAAAGTAGTTTTAATAAATTAACTAAGTTTGTACCGTAAAGTTGGGAAGATTGTGTTGGTAAGCGACTTGGGAAATCGGTGTAACCAATGATTTTCACTTGGTTTTCAGTGGTGACGACTGTACCTGCTTCAGTGTAAGCACAGTTACCACCTGTTGCTGCCGCTAAGTCCACTACCACAGAACCTGGTTTCATGGAATCAACCATTTCTTTTGTGATTAAACGTGGGGCTGGTTTACCCGGAATCGCTGCCGTGGTAATAATGATATCCACTTCTTTCGCTTGTTCCGCATAAAGCTCCATCGCGCGACGGTTAAATTCTTCTGACATCACTTTCGCGTAACCATCGCCGCTACCGCCTTCTTCTTTGAAATCAATTTCTAAGAAAGACGCGCCCATACTTTGTACTTGTTCTTTTACTTCTGGACGAGAGTCAAAAGCTCGTACAATCGCACCAAGGCTATTCGCTGCACCAATCGCGGCAAGACCCGCTACGCCTGCACCAATCACTAACACTTTTGCCGGTGGTACTTTACCTGCTGCAGTAATTTGTCCAGTGAAGAAACTACCAAATTCATGAGCGGCTTCAATCACTGCTCGATAACCAGAAATATTCGCCATAGAGCTTAACGCATCAAGCGCTTGCGCACGGGAAATACGCGGCACTGAATCCATCGCTAATACATTAATTTTTTTCGACGTGAGTTTTTTCATTAAATCCGGATTTTGTGCGCGCCAAATGAAGCTCACAAGTGTTGCACCTTCCTTCATTTGATCAATTTCTGCATCCGTTGGTGGATTCACTTTAAAAATCACATCCGAATGCCACACTTCTGAACTTGAGCCAATTTTTGCGCCGGCGTCGATAAATGCTTGGTCTTCAAAACTTGCTTTGAATCCCGCATCGTGTTCTACGATGACGTCAAAGCCCAGTTTTAAGATCTGCTGAACCGTTTTTGGCGTCGCCGCCACACGATTTTCGCTATCAAGCAGTTCTCTAGGTACACCAATTAACATAAATGTTTCCCTCTGGTTGATGAAATTTCAGACAAACTCACGCCTGTCCCTGTCTCTTAAATGACAAAAAGTCATGCGACGGTAAATGTATCACTTATTGTGGTTATTTGGGGAATTTTTTTAACTGGTTTTACAAGATATTGTGATAGGGATCATAAAAGAATCGAGATAAACGCGTGGTGTGTTTAACTTTTAGCCTAACGCAATAATGATTCATCAGAAACTGACTAATCAAAAATAGATAAAAAACAGACCGCACTTATATACGAAGGAAATAAAAAGCCCGATATGATTATCGGGCTTATGTTTAATTGGTTCCACCAACGGTGATTTCATCTATTTTCAAGGCTGGCTGACCAACACCGACTGGCACACTTTGGCCATCTTTGCCACAAACACCGATACCAAGATCTAAGTCTGTTTCATCTGCGATCATCGAAACTTTTTGCATCACATCGATACCGCTGCCAATTAACGTAGCCCCTTTAACCGGTTTGGTAATTTTGCCTTTTTCAATAAGATAAGCTTCAGATGTCGAGAACACAAATTTACCTGAGGTAATATCCACTTGCCCACCACCAAAGTGCGGTGCATAAATACCGCGATCTACTGAAGCCACTAAATCTTCAAATTTGCTTTGACCCGCTAACATATAAGTATTCGTCATTCGTGGCATTGGCAAATGCGCATAAGACTCACGGCGACCATTCCCTGTTGGTTTCACACCCATTAATCGAGCGTTGAGTTTATCTTGCATATAACCTTGCAAAATCCCGTCTTTAATTAAAACGTTACACTGACTTGGTACACCTTCATCATCAATGGTTAAAGAACCTCGGCGATTTTGTAATGTGCCATCATCCACAATTGTACATAATGGCGACGTCACTAACTCACCAATTTTTCCTGTAAATAAAGAGCTTTCTTTACGGTTGAAATCCCCTTCTAAACCGTGTCCTACTGCTTCATGAAGTAACACGCCTGGCCAACCAGCTCCCAAAACTACAGGCATTAATCCTGCTGGCGCTGCAACCGCACTTAAATTTACAAGGGCTTGACGAACCGCTTCTTTAGCAAAATTAACGGCACGAATGTCCCCATTTACCACTTCAAAGAACCAATCTAAGCCAAAGCGTCCACCTGAACCGCAACTACCACGCTCACGTTTGCCATCTTCTTCCACGAGAACAGAAATGGATAAACGCACAAGTGGACGAATATCTGCAGCAAGTGTGCCATCTGTTGCAACTACCAATACTTCTTCATAAATCGAACTTAATGCTGCCGAAACATGCGTAACACGAGGATCTTCAGATCGCGCTGTACGATCCACTAAGTGTAATAACTCGATCTTTTTCTCTTTACTTAAACTTTCTAACGGGTTGATCGCTGCATAACGCTGAACCGCATTCACCGCATTAAATGCTTGAGGCGAAATTAAATTGCCTTCTTTAATTTGCGCAATACCTTTTACAGCTTCAGCACATTGTTGTAATGAGGCTAAATTGATTTGATCAGAATACGCAAAGCCTGTTTTCTCTCCAGAAACTGCGCGTACACCCACACCGCGATCAATATGAAAGCCACCTTCTTTAATAATACTGTCTTCTAATACCCAGCTTTCATCTTGGCTTAATTGAAAATAAAGATCCGCATAATCAATATGACGATGCGACATCACATCAAAAATATTAAGCAATGATTGATGCGATAAATTGCTTGGTGCAAGTAAGGTATCTGAAACCTGTTTTAACATTTGTTCTCCGAAATTTATAAAAATTAATTCTGCTAAATCTCCCCTCGCCCCTCTTTGCTGAAGAGGTGGGATAGTTTTTTGACTAATCTAAATTATCCAATCCAAATTGGTATAAGGCATTTTTCTTATAACCATAAAGTTCAGCCACAATCGCCGAGGCTTTTTTTAAAGGTAATTCTTTAGCTATTAAAGTGAGTGCTTTAATTGCTTGTGGTGAAAATTCTTCGCTATCTTCTGATTTGGGTTTGCCTTCCACGATTAACACCATCTCACCTTTCGTGCGATTCGGATCTTCACTTAACCATTGACGAAGATCACTTAATTTATCTCCTGCAATAGTTTCCCATGTTTTTGTAATTTCACGAGCAAGCACAACATAACGATCACCCCCTAATACATCTTGCATATCAGCAAGGGTATCTAAAATGCGGTGCGTTGATTCATAGAAGATTAAAGTGCGGTCTTCTTCTGCGACATTTTCTAACTTATCTTTACGCGCCTTGGTTTTGGCGGGTAAAAAACCTTCAAAGCAAAAACGGTCTGACGCAATGCCCGATGCACATAATGCCGTAATTGCTGCACAAGCACCGGGTAACGGTACTACTTTAATGCCTGCCTCACGACATTTACGTACTAAATGAAAACCTGGGTCGCTAATTAAGGGGGTTCCGGCATCGGAAATTAATGCAATATTGGTACCTTGTTTTAGCTTTTCTACCAACACATGTGCTTTTTCTTGTTCATTGTGATCATGCAAGGCAAAAAAAGGCTTTTTGATACCATAATGACTGAGCAATAAACCACTGTGGCGCGTGTCTTCCGCAGCAATTAAATCCACTTGTGAAAAGGTGTCTAAAGCACGTTGTGTAATATCTTGTAAATTCCCGATTGGCGTGGCGACAATATATAAAATTCCGGTTAAATCATTCATTTTTGTTTGCTTTTACATTGTGAGATAAGTAAGATCGCCCATTATTGATTTATTCATTATGGAGCGAATATGTCTATTCTATTACAAGGCGGTCGTTTTAAAAAACGTTTAATGCCGATTTTATTGTCTGTTGCATTAGCAGGTTGTTCTAACTTATTCGGTAGCAGCTTTACCCAAACATTACAACGTGATGCCAATGCGAGTTCTGAATTTTATATGAACAAATTAGGGCAAACACAGGATAAAGAAGATCAACAAACATACAAACTCTTAGCAGCTCGTGTACTAATTTCTGAAAATAAAGTACCCCAAGCAGAAGAGTTATTAACGGAGTTAGTTGACTTAAACGAAGCACAACAATTAGATCGTACGTTAATTGAAGCGCGCATCGCCGCAGCAAAAGGTAATAATGATGTTGCTGAAGGTAAATTACGTGCACTCGATCTGACTAAATTAAGTCCATCACAAAAATCTCGTTATTACGAAACCTTTGCTCAAACAGCAGAAAATCGTAAAGACGTGATTGAAGCGGTAAAAGCACGCATCAAAATGGATGAAAATTTAACAGACATGCAACGTCGTAAAGATAATGTTGATAAAACTTGGTCATTACTCCGTTCTGCGAATGCCGCTGTCATCAATAATGCCTCAGATGAAGGTAGCGTGGCATTAGGCGGTTGGCTCACCTTAATTAAAGCTTATAATGACAACATCCGTCAGCCAGTACAACTAAGCCAAGCGTTACAAAGCTGGAAATCCACTTATCCAAATCACGTTGCGGCAACCTTTTTCCCTAAAGAGCTAGAAAGCTTATTGAATTTCCAACAAACGAATTTAGCTCAAATTGGTTTAGTCTTACCTTTAAGCGGCGATGGTCAAATTTTAGGTACAACTATTCAATCAGGTTTTAACGATGCAAAAGGTGACTCAACCATTCCAGTACAAGTGTTTGACTCATCAACTACCCCGATTAATGACATTATTACGCAGGCAAAAGCATCGGGTATTAAAGCGTTAGTGGGTCCACTACTTAAACAAAACGTCGATGCCATCATTGCGAACCCAAGCGCAGTACAAGGCATGGATGTGCTCACATTAAATGCAACAGCAAATACTCAAGCAATTAACCAAGTCTGTTATTACGGTTTATCTCCAGAAGATGAAGCAGAGTCTGCGGCGAACAAAATGTGGAAAGATGGTATTCGCAATCCAATTGTTGCCATGCCGCAAAATGATTTAGGACAACGTGTAGGAAACGCATTCAACGTGCGTTGGCAACGTTTAGCGGGTACAGATGCGAATATTCGCTACTATAACTTACCGGCTGACATTACCTACTTCTTCCAAGGTGCACAGCAAGATACAAGTGCACTTTATGTCATCTCTTCACCAGATGAATTGGCTGAGATCAAAGGTTATTTAGATACCAGCAATCCGAATGTCCGTATTTATGCAAGCTCCCGTTCTAACGCGGCAAGCAATACACCAGAATACTATGCGAAAATGAATGGCGTCCAATTTAGTGATATACCATTCTTTAAACAAAGCGATTCTTCACAATATCAAAAAGTGGCCGGCTCAACCGGTGGTGAATTCCAATTAATGCGTTTATATGCAATGGGTTCTGATGCATGGTTACTCATCAATCACTTTAATGAATTACGCCAAGTGCCAGGTTACACCTTAAGTGGTTTAACCGGTCAGCTTAGCGCGGATTCAAACTGTGATGTAGATCGCGATATGACATGGTATCAAGTACAAGATGGTAACGTGGTAGCGGTTGCGAACTAATCCATGTTTTCATTAAAACGTCAACAAGGGGCGGGCTTTGAACATCAAGCCCGCCTTTTCTTAGAGTCTAAAGGTCTCAAATTCATCGCAGCAAATCAACATTTCAAATGCGGTGAATTAGATCTCGTTATGCAAGACGGGCAAACCATTGTGTTTGTTGAAGTACGCCAACGCTCCAACTCAGCATTTGGATCTGCTGTTGAAAGTGTAGATTGGCAAAAGCAACAAAAATGGCTAAATGCCGCAAATTTGTGGCTTGCCAAACGTAACCTAAGCCTCGAAGATGCGGATTGTCGTTTTGATCTTATCGCCTTTGGAAAAACCGCCAGTGATATCCAATGGATTCCTAATTTTCTCGATTAATGGCTTTTTATAATGTTACAAAAAGTAAAAGATATTTATAGCGAAAGTATTCAAATTCAAATTGCTGCGTCTAGCATGCTGTCGGAAAATATTGCTAACGCTACCCAAATGGTGATGCAATGTTTGCTAGGCGGCAATAAAGTGATCGCTTGTGGCGTCTCTCGATCTTATTCCAATGCGCAGTTTCTCGTATCTAACTTGCTTAATCGATATGATTTAGCAAGACCGAGTTTTCCCTCTGTGCTCTTGAGTTTAGAAAGTGCGGTGGGTTCTTCTCTTGTTTTTGAACACTCGCCTGAAGAATTGTATTGTCACCAATTTAATGCTGTTGCCAAACCAGGTGACTTACTTATCGCTTTTGCACCTTTGGGAACAGAGAAAATTGTGCTAAACACTATTTCTCATGCAGTAAATAAAGAAGTTAATGTCATTGCACTCACTGGCTCTAATAACGACGCCATTCAAGGAATTTTAGCTGATAGTGATTTAGAAATATCGATTCCGGCAACCAAAGAAAGTCGAGTCCTAGAAAACCATCTTTTTGTTATCAATGCCCTTTGTGAATTAGTTGACCATACCTTGTTCCCAAGTGCTTGACAGCAAAATAAATCAATTTCAAACTAGTAGTAATTTAATCTCAAAAATCTTTCTATCAGCCAAAAACAGCGTGTCGCTTTGGCACGCGCGCTGATTTTAGAACCTGAAATAATTATTATAGATGATGCACTTGGTAATTTAGATGCCTCGGTGCGCATTCAATTACTAAATTTAACCCTTGATCTGCAGCAACGTTTAGACATCTCTTACATTTATGTAGGCCAAGACCTCGGCGTGATTAAACATATTGCAGACACAGTCATCGTGATGGATAAAGGGAAAATGATAAAGAGCGGTACGCCTAAAACGCTATTTACCGATCCTCAAACAGATGTAACTGGTCGTTTAGTGGAAAGTTATTTTGGCAAAATTTTAGATGAAACTGCTTGGGTAAAAGACAAAAACACTCCCTAAGGAGAGAAAAAATGAACACACGTCCCTTTTATTTCGGACTTATATTTATCGCGATTATCGCTATACTTGCTAACTATTTAGGAAACACTGATTTTTCCCATCATTATCATATCAGTGCTTTAATTATTGCCATTTTGCTGGGAATGGCAATCGGCAATACCATTTATCCGCAATTTTCAACACAAGTGGAAAAAGGCGTGTTATTTGCGAAAGGCACGCTTCTTCGCACTGGCATTGTGCTGTATGGTTTTCGCCTCACTTTTGGCGATATTGCTGATGTCGGATTAAATGCTGTCGTCACTGATGCAATCATGCTAATTTCAACCTTCTTTTTTACCGCACTTTTAGGCATTCGTTATCTAAAAATGGATAAACAATTGGTTTATCTCACTGGGGCAGGTTGCAGCATTTGCGGTGCAGCAGCAGTGATGGCGGCAGAGCCTGTTACCAAAGCAGAATCCCATAAAGTTTCAGTGGCAATTGCCGTAGTGGTCATTTTCGGGACTCTTGCTATTTTTACTTACCCCTTGTTCTACACGTGGTCACAACATTTAATTAACGCCCATCAATTTGGTATTTATGTTGGTTCTAGTGTACACGAAGTGGCTCAAGTTTATGCGATTGGGGAAAATATTGATCCTATCGTGGCGAATACTGCCGTCATTTCCAAAATGATCCGAGTGATGATGCTTGCACCATTTTTATTAATGCTTTCTTGGTTATTAACACGTAGTAATGGAGTATCAGAAAATACGTCACACAAAATTACAATTCCTTGGTTTGCTGTACTTTTTATTGGCGTTGCGATTTTTAATTCTTTTGATTTATTACCAAAAGAACTCGTGAAATTATTAGTTGAAATCGATTCTTTCTTATTAATTTCAGCGATGGCTGCCCTTGGCTTAACTACGCAAGCAAGCGCAATCAAGAAAGCTGGATTAAAACCTCTGATTTTAGGGATACTGATTTATTTATGGCTAGTGGTTGGTGGATTTTTAGTGAACTATGGAATATCAAAATTAAATGAATGGTGTTCAATTTAGTGATATTCCATTTTTTAAAGAAACCAATTCACCACAATATCAAAAACTCGCTAAAACACCTGGCGGTGAATATCAATTAATGCGTTTATATGCAATGGGGGCGGATGCTTGGTTACTCATCAATCAATTTAATGAATTACGCCAAGTACCAGGATATCTCTTAAGTGGTTTAACTGGTATTTTAAGTGCGGGTACAAATTGTAATGTTGAACGAGATATGACTTGGTATCAATATCAAGATGGTGCAATTGTACCAGTAGCAAACTAATGTTTTCTTTAAAACGTCAACAAGGGGCGAGCTTTGAGCATCAAGCTCGCCTTTTTTTAGAATCAAAAGGCTTAAAATTTATTGCGGCTAATCAAAATTTCAAATGTGGTGAACTTGATCTTATTATGAGTGACAAAGGAACCATCGTTTTTGTTGAAGTTCGCCAGCGTTCTAATAATGCCTTTGGCTCGGCAATAGAAAGCGTAGATTGGCAAAAACAACAAAAATGGTTGGATGCTGCAAATTTATGGCTAATGAAACAAAACATGAGTTTAGAAGATGCCGATTGTCGTTTTGATTTAATCGCCTTTGGCAAAACGCCCCAAGATATTCAATGGATTCCTAATTTTCTCGATTAATGGCTTTTTAT
>CAJPKS010000006.1:0-23316 GCA_905371285.1 Haemophilus sp. HMSC068C11
ATATTGTACATTATTCTTTCTTCTCTAAATTGCGATTTCGCAAGAAAACTGGGAGCAAATGTTATATAAAATTCACGCTTTTCGCAAGCGCTTTCCCATTTTTTTTACTTAATTGTATTAAGTTTAATCAATTTTCAGCGTTTAAATCTTCCGATTTTTTGACCGCTCTTTTTCGTTTCGTTGGTGCTGCAGTTAAACCTTTTGAAATCTGACTTAAACGACGTAATGCAGTAAAATCAACAAAACGCACTAAATCCGGCAGCATTTGATTAAGTGTAAACATAAATTGCTGATAACTCGCCTGTTTTTGACTGATATCCGTTAATTGTGCTTCCCAATGTGCCGTCATATCAGGTTGTGTAGCAATATCCGGTAGCGCTGAAATGAGGATCCGCCCCGTTTCTGTGCTGTGAATATTGCGCCCTTTTTTAGTCAAAAAACCGCGTTTAAACAGTAATTCAATAATGCCCGCACGGGTGGCTTCTGTACCAAGTCCATCCGTTTCTCGCAGAATTTTTTTCAATTCTTTATCTTGCACAAAGCGGGCAATCCCTGTCATAGCGGAAAGCAACGTCGCATCGGTAAATGGTTTCGGCGGTTGCGTTTTTTTGCTCACCACTTCACCTCGTTCGCAATACAGGATCTGCCCTTTCTTGACGATCGGCAATAACGGCTCTTGATTTTCATCTTCGTCTTCTTTGCCAAGCAACTCTTTCCAACCCGCGGTTTGCAAGTTGCGCGCTTGCGCCACAAAAGTACCGCCTGCAATACTTAAGGTAATTTTGCTTTTACGATATTCCGCATCAGGGCAGAACTGCAATAAATACTGACGAGCAATCAGTTCATAAATACGTTGTTCATCAATGCTTAAATTGATCGAGCGTGTGTTAGCCGTCGGAATAATGGCATGGTGTGCTTCCACTTTTTTATCATTCCAACAACGATTACGTTGCTCGCTATCCACCACCGATGGTAAGGTTTGGTAAGTCTGACAATGCTGTGAAATCGCATTCATCACTTTATGTCGTTCAGCAAAATGCTCTTCCGGCAAATAGCGACAATCAGAACGCGGATAGGTAATCAAACGATGGGTTTCATATAAACGCTGACAGGTATCCAACACGCTCTGTGCCGACATCCCAAAACGTTTTGCTGCATCAATCTGCAATGCTGACAACGAATAAGGCAAAGGTGCCGTTTCTTTCTCGCGCTTGTCTACGTATTCAGTGACTTCGGCAGGTTGATCGGTAATGCGTTTCACCACATTTTCGGCTAAGCCTAAAGACAGCACACGACCATCTTCATCTTGGTAGTCTTCGCAAGCTTTACTTGGTTGCCAAAGTGCAGAAAAAAGTGCGGTCGGATTTTCAGATGTTTTTTCGTCTTTTATCCATGCCAACACTTCATAGAAATCTTTTGGTTGGAAATGTTCAATTTCCAAATCGCGTCGAACAATCAAACCTAATACGGGGGTCTGCACTCGCCCAACAGAAAGCACACCATCATAACCCGCTTGGCGACCGCGAATGGTATAAGCGCGAGTCATATTAATGCCATAAAGCCAATCGGCACGAGCACGTGCCAGTGCAGAGGTAGCTAATGGAATAAAATGACGATTCGGTTGGAGTTTTTGTACCGCTTTTTCGACCGCACTTGGGTTAAGATCGCTAATCAGACAACGCAAAATGCCATCACGTTTTTCGGCGGATAAATTGGCATAACTAAACACTTCATCCACTAGCAACTGCCCTTCTCTATCTGGGTCGCCTGCGTTAACTAAAACATCGGCTTGATGAATCAGTTTTTCCACCACAGAAAGTTGCTTTTTCACTTCGTTTCGCGGTAACAGAATCCACTTTACACCAATGATGGGTAGATGTTCTAAACGCCATTGTTTGAATTTAGGATCGTAGGCATCCGGCTCTGCCTGTTCGAGCAAATGCCCCACACACCAAGTCACAACATCATCAGTACCGCATTTAATAAAACCATCACCCCGTTGATGAGGTTTTGGCAATACATCAGCAATAGCTCGCCCAAGACTGGGTTTCTCGGCAATAAACAGGCGCATAAGATTAGTCGATCTGACGACGACCTAAGAAAGAGTGGGTTAAAGTAGTGCCATCCACGGTTTCTAATTCCCCACCGACAGGTATCCCGTGAGCAATACGACTTACTTTAATATTATGTTGATGGCAAATTTCAGCAATATAATTGGCTGTGGCATCGCCTTCCACCGTTGGGTTCGTGGCTAAAATCACTTCGTGGAAAGATTCTTCAACCAGACGTTTTTGCAATAAATCTAAACCGATCTCTTTTGGACCAATGCCATCTAAAGGTGACAAATGTCCCATTAAGACAAAATAACGCCCAGAAAATTGACCTGTTTGCTCAATAGCCTGAATATCCGCCGGCATTTCCACCACGCAAAGCAAACCTGAATTTTGACGGCGAGGATTGTTACAAATATTACACGTTTCCTCTTCGGTAAAATCACGACACTGCGAACAATGCCCAATTTTAGACATCGCTTCCGTTAATGCTCGTGCTAAGTTCATCCCACCACTACGATTTCGCTGTAAAAGATGATAAGCCATGCGCTGCGCTGATTTCGGGCCAACACCCGGCAAGCAACGAAGGTTTTCAATAAGATGTTCTAAAAGTGGACTGCTTTGCATAGTATTTATGATGGGAGAAAATGGATGGTGTGTGAACCTATAGATTCACACACCCGATGAATTAAAATGGAAGTTTCATTCCTGGAGGTAATGGCATGCCTGCGGTTACAGACGCCATTTTTTCTTTTTGTAATTCTTCTGCACGACGGACTGCATCATTGAATGCGGCAGCAATTAAATCTTCCAACATTTCTTTGTCGTCCTCCATTAAAGAAGGATCGATCTCTATACGACGGCAGTTGTGCGCACCATTAATCGTGATTTTTACTAAACCCGCACCGCTTTCGCCTGTTACTTCTAATTGGGCAATTTCTTCCTGCATTTTTTGCATTTTTTCTTGCATTTGTTGGGCTTGTTTCATCAAGCCGCCTAAACCGCCTTTTCCAAACATTGGATTTTCCTTCTTAAATTAACTAAAACGAGCCGCATTTTAGCGAAAAAATTTGCCTTTGGGAACAGAGAAATTTATTATTCCATACTTCAAAACTTGGTCAAAAACGACCGCACTTTTATTTAGGAATCGCTGATGGAAACTCGTTATTACTTTATATTTACGGCAGCTATTATTTTGTTACAACTGCTGATTTATATTTTTAATAAAACGCTGATTTGGTGGCTTAACAAACCATTCTCCAAAAAGGCAAGACGAACTATCACTTTTACCAGTTTTTTGCTTCCTAATGTCTTGGTTATTTGCCATTTTTTAAAGCTTTTTACGGTATTTCGACTTATTGCTTTAATGCTCGCGCTACTCCTTTTTTCAGCCTTTGCGAGTATCGCTGTGGGAGGTATCCACTTCCTTTTCCGAAAATCCAAATCCATTACCAAAATTGACCGCACTTTGCGCATTGCTTACCCCATTTTATTTATTGGTATCACTGCCTTAAGTGTGTATAACGCCTATGTCACACGTGTTATTCATTATGAAATTACGCTAGATAAACCGATTAAACCATTGCGAATTGGCATGGCAAGCGATCTCCATTTAGGAAAATTATTTGGTGGGAAAGAATTGGATAAACTGGCTGATATTATGCAGCAGGAAAAGGTCGATATCATTTTACTGCCTGGCGATATTATGGATGATAACGTCAACGCTTATTTAGCCGAAAAAATGCAACCCCATTTAGCAAAACTTAAAGCGCCAATGGGCGTTTATGCCACACTAGGCAATCATGACTTATTCGGTGATCAAGATCGAATTGATCGAGAAATTCGCAAAGCAGGTATTACAGTATTAAGAGATGAAACATTAACATTAAATAATGAATTGGTACTGATTGGACGAAATGACAATCTTGCTCACGATAGACCAAGTACCGAGACGTTATTAAAACAAGTGAATACTAATTTGCCGATTATTCTCTTGGATCACCGACCAACAGATATCGAAAAACATGCGTCACTCCCGCTTGATATCCAAGTTTCAGGGCATGCACATAAAGGGCAAGTATTCCCCGCCAGTTTAATCACAAAAATGATATATCGTTTGGATTATGGTCATGAAAAAATTGGCAATCCACATGTTTTTGTCACTTCTGGTTACGGCTTCTGGGGCATTCCAATGCGCTTAGGATCTCAATCAGAAGTAGTAATTATTGATGTGAAAGGAAAATAAAAAAGAGCGGTCAAAAATGACCGCTCTTTTATTATCAATGAAATCTTAAGAACAGACCACTTTCACCGCTAAGCCACCTTTCGATGTTTCGCGATATTTGGCATTCATGTCTTTACCTGTTTCATACATGGTTTCGATCACTTTATCCAAGGTTACGCGAGGGTTCGTGGTTCGGCGTAATGCCATACGGCTAGCGTTAATCGCTTTCACTGAAGCAATTGCGTTACGTTCAATACAAGGTACTTGTACTTGACCACCAACCGGATCGCAAGTTAATCCCAGATTGTGTTCCATCGCAATTTCAGCTGCAATACACACTTGCACTGGCGTACCGCCTAGGATTTCAGTTAAACCCGCTGCTGCCATTGAACATGCCACACCCACTTCACCTTGACAGCCGACCTCAGCCCCTGAAATAGATGCATTCATCTTATAAAGTGAACCAATCATACCTGCAGCCAATAAGTAGCGCTCAATCACATCCTGTGTTAAAGGTCCTACAAATTTTTCATAATAAGAAAGCACGGCTGGTACGATACCACAAGCACCGTTCGTTGGTGCGGTCACGACGCGTCCACCTGCAGCATTCTCTTCGTTTACCGCGAGGGCAAACATATTCACCCAGTCGATTACGTGCATTGGATCATTTGCAAGACGATTACTATTGGCGTGCAAGAGACGATAAAGTGACGGTGCACGACGCACCACTTTTAATGGACCTGGTAACACACCTTCTGTATTGACACCATGCTCAATACAATCTTTCATGGTTTTCCAGACATTATGTAAATGTGCCTCAACCTCTTTTTTATCACGCAATGCTAACTCGTTTCTCATCATCACCGTAGAAAGCATTAAGCCATTTTCCTGACAATGTTTCAAAATATCTTCAGCATATTGATAAGGATACGGCACGGCCACAGGATTCTCTTCCTCTTGACCAAAATGCGCTTCATCTACGATAAAACCACCACCGATAGAATAATAAGTTTGTCGATAAAGCACATTACGCTCAGCATCTAATGCAGTAATTGTCATGCCGTTTTCATGCAATGATAAAAAAGAATTATGGAATACCATATTGGCATCCCAATCGAAATTAACCGTTTTTTTACCCTGTGCAATCGACAGTTTTTTGGTTTGTTTAACCTGTTCGATAAAGGTTGGGATTAAATCAATGTCTACATCGTGCGGTAGATAACCGGCTAATCCCATGATGATCGCAATATCGGTATTATGACCAAGCCCTGTCATTGAGAGAGAGCCATACACATCCACATGCAAGGTCGCGACTGCATCAAATTTGCTTTGCTCGATTAAATCATCAATAAACTGCTTGCCAGCCTTCATTGGGCCAACAGTGTGGGAGCTGGATGGCCCAACGCCCACTTTAAACATATCAAATACACTAATCATATTATTTTAAATCCTAAGCTAAACTAAAAAGCCGCTTATAATAATCCATATACGACCGCGGAGATAGCAATTAATCCCATAACTGTAACAAATACATTGCTAAAACGACCTTGATAGCGTTTCATTGCTGGAACATTGCGAATCGCATACATAGGCATAATGAAAAGGATCATCGCAATGATTGGACCACCAAGGGATTCGATCAAACCTAAAATACTTGGATTAATGATCGCTACACCCCATAAAGTCAATAAGAAGAAAACTGCAGTACCGTAATTTAATTTTTTACGATTCACGCTTTCACCTTTTATTTTGAGGTATAAACCTTCTAAACCTTCACGTGCTCCTAAATAATGGCCAAAGAATGAGCTTGTAATCGCGAAGAAAGCCACTAATGGTGCAAAATAAGAAATGTATGGGTTATCAAATTTGTTAGCAAGATAAGACAAGATACTAATGTTTTGTGCTTTTGCTTCTAATAACTCTGCTGGTGTTAAGGTTAATACACAGCTAAATACAAAGAACATCACGAAGAACAGTAATACGGTTGAAGTGCCTTTTTCTGTACGGCCGATGTGATATTCCGTTGTATTAAAATCTTTATATTCACGTTGTTGAGAAAGCGTGAAAGAGGAAATTGCCGGAGAATGGTTAAAAGAGAAAACCAATACTGGGATGGTTAACCACAATGTCGTGATGAAGCCACCAGCAGTAGGAAGCTCATAAAGCATTGAAGCATTCCATTGTGGAATGAGATAAATTGATAACGCAAAGAGAATCAACACCAATGGATAAACGAGTAATTCGGTGATTTTCAACATCACTTTTTCACTGAACAACATTACAGAAATCAATATCGCAATTAATACAAAAGAAAGAATCACACGGTTTGGTGAAGCCATGCCTAATTGGTTAACGATAAAAGAATCGACAGTATTAGTGATCCCGTTTCCATAAATCAATAAAATTGGGAAGATCGCAAAGAAATATAATAAGGTAATTAATTTCCCAGCAG
This sequence comes from Haemophilus sp. HMSC068C11, assembly GCA_905371285.1. GTDB lineage: Bacteria > Pseudomonadota > Gammaproteobacteria > Enterobacterales > Pasteurellaceae > Haemophilus_D. Next base: position 6,728 of record CAJPKS010000006.1, read on the forward strand.
TTGGACCAAAATGCTCTTCTACTACTTCGGTAATATCACTGCCTGGTTTAGAAGAAGACAACACGAAATAAGCCAAACCACGATGAGCAAAATATGTCATTGGTCCGACTAAAATCGCCATCACAACCAAAGGCCAAAAACCGCCCATCCCTGCATTGATTGGTAAAAATAATACCCCTGCGCCCACCGCAGTACCAAATAAGTTTAATACCCAAGCTGTATCAAATTTATTCCATTTTTTATTAGTTGTAGTGTCCATACATTACCCTCTAAAGTTAAATTATAAAATCGTTTATTTAATGACTATTCATTCATTAAATTAATGGTAGCATTATGATAACGTTAGGGGGTGATCGCAAAGTGCAAAATAATAAAGTGTGATCTCGCTAACAATTTTATGTAACTTTTTTACATAAATATTTATCTAGATCAAAAAAGTGCGGTGAGAAATTTGAGCAAATTTTAAAGAGAGGAAAAAAACAGAATAATGCTGAATTCTAAAAAGCAAAAAGCCACTAAATTGCTTTAGCGGCTTCTTAGAATTTGGCTCCTCCTGCGGGACTCGAACCTGCGACATATGGATTAACAGTCCACCGTTCTACCGACTGAACTAAGGAGGAAATGGTGCCTCGAGGCGGAATCGAACCACCGACACGGGGATTTTCAATCCCCTGCTCTACCGACTGAGCTATCGAGGCGTTATCGTTATTGGCTACTGCCTGACAACGGAGCGTATTAAACTATTTTTTCGGGTATCGGTCAACAACTAAATTCAAAAAAAGTGAAAAAGTTGGTGTGTTTGAGTGGTTAATAACCAAAACGACTATAAAAAGAACGTATTTTCTAAAACTCAATCAAAAATAACCGCACTTTCTCAAAAAATAATGCCCGAAAATTCTTTCGGGCATTGTATTTCATCGTAGAAATTATCGTCTTACGCGGAATTTCTTCTGCGCCGCATCCACTTTCAACAAGTAGTTTCTTGCTTGTGAGGATGGGTGTGCAGTCGTTAAGATACGATACACTTGTTCCGGATACATCTGGTTGATCTTATAGATCGCCTCATCTTTATCCTCATCGAATACGCGTAATACTGCACCTGCACCACTGTTGTAGGCAGAAATCATTGCAAAACGTTTAGAGGTAGGGTTTGTAATACCATCTAAATATTGATTTTGCAGAATCCATAAGTAAGAGACACCTGCATCAATGTTATTTGCAGGATCATAAAGGTAACGTGCAGATGGTTGTCCACCTTTACCTTTCATCGCAAACACATCGCGACCTGCTGTGCTTGGTACCACTTGCATTAAGCCGATTGCATTCGCATAACTAATCGCATACGGGTTGAAGCTAGATTCTGTTTGCATAATACCTAAAATCAAGCTTTCATCAATGCCATAGCGTTCTGCGGCTTTACGGACTAGTGGAATATATTTTTGTGCACGCACTTCAACGTGGTTTGCAATCATTGAGATCACCACAAATTGCACGGTGTTGCCATTTTGTAAGCGGCGAGTTTGTAATTTATTTTGGATTAAATAAGTTGCAAAGTTACTTGCAATCACTTGGTTAGCAATTTGCTGACCATTGTTATCCACAACCTGACCTAATAAGAAAGGACGCGTACTAATCGGCACATCGCCAGAAGCAAATAAGTCGATCCCTTTCGCATCGGAACCCATCAATAAAGTATGGACAATCGCATTGTGTAAGCGATTAAGATCCTGTTGAGTTTCAACAATAATTGTACCTTCGTCAAAGCTTACGTGGCTACGAGTATAGAAAGAGTCCGTGTATTTCACGTAGTCTTTACGACTCGCCACTAAAAGCTCATTCACCCCCCAAATACGATCGATATTATGGGAGAATTGACCAGTTAAAATATCTAAACCTTGCGTGTCTTTTGAAAACACTTCGTCGTAATTAATGCCACGTCGATGGGTTGGCGAGTCGCTACAAGCATATAAAAGTGGAAGTAGCGCCAATAATAAATACTTTTTCATAATCTTTTGTTATTTAGATGGGGGAACGTAACCTTCAATATGCACATCTTTGCCTTCAAATAAGAAATTCACCATTTCTTCTTCTAATAATTTACGATGTTCGGCATTCATCATATTGAGTTTTTTCTCGTTCACTAACATGGTTTGTTTTTTGATCCATTCGCCCCATGCTTGTTTACTAATTGAATTAAAAATACGTTTACCTAATTCACCGGGATACAGTTGAAAATCCAACCCCTCCGCATCTTGTTTCAAATATTCGCAAAAAACGGTTCTAGCCATAATAATTCCTTACAAATTGCGTTAATAAATTTTTCACAGGCTGAGCTAACCCGATCTGTTCAGGTGACGTTGGATCATACCAATATTTGACCGCACTTAATAGACCAGATCGAGATTCTTTTCCTTTTTCTGACAATTTTTTCCAATCTGAACGATCGTCCTCTTCAGATTTTCGATCAACTTCAACATAAATAGGATGAATGTCTAAGTGAAAATGGCTAAACGTATGACGGAAAGTTACCCATTCTTGATACTCGGTAATCCCTTGCTCTTTCAGATAATTCAATAATGTTTGTTTATCATCAAACTGAGGGAAACAATACAATCCGCCCCATAACCCTTTGCTCTCACGCTGTTCCAACCAGACTTTTCCTTGATAAGATAAAATCAAAAAATAGCTCCGCTTTTCTGGCAACGATTTTTGGGGTTTCTTTCCAGGGAATTCAGTCCACTTTTCGAGTTTATTAGCTAAACAATCGTTACTTAAAGGACACAAATCGCATTTAGGTTTTGTACGAGTACAAATCGCCGAACCGATGTCCATCATCGCTTGATTAAATTCAGCGACTCTCGTGGTTGGTGTAACCTGTTCACTCAACTGCCATAATTGATTTTCGACTTTCTTTTCGCCAGGCCAACCCTCAACAGCAAAATAACGAGAAAGAACGCGTTTTACATTACCATCTAAAATTGGATAAGGTTGATTTTGTACGGAAGATAAAATTGCGCCAGCCGTCGATCGCCCCACGCCTGTTAATGCCCAAACTTGCTCAAATTGCGTTGGAAATTCGCCTTGATATTCATCTCTGATGGTTTGAGCGGCTTTATGCAAATTTCTCGCACGGGCGTAATAACCTAGTCCCGTCCATAAATGCAATACTTCATCTTGCGACGCATTAGCAAGTGCGGTCACATTAGGAAAGGTTTTAATAAATCGCTCAAAATAAGGGATGACTGTGGAAACTTGAGTTTGTTGTAACATCACTTCAGAAAGCCAAACACCATAAAGGGTTTTATTTTGTTGCCAAGGCAAATTTTTACGCCCAAACTTTTCATACCATTGTAAAACAGAATGGGCAAAAGGGGCATCAACAGAGGATTGGGCTAACATAACTTTCCTAAAGTGCGGTCAAAAATAAGCAAAAATTTTGCGATGATTTTATCACTAAAGCACACCTCTTGATCAATTTGATTTTTTCAGTATAATTCGCAGTCTATTTGGTGCCGGATTGTCGGCGATTATTAACTCACGCGGTGTAAGTGGAAAGCATTTATAGCGGCGTGGCTTCAATTTGAGGTTTTCTATGAAACAAGGTATTCATCCAGAATATAAAGAGATCACTGCAACTTGTTCTTGCGGTAACGTGATCAAAACTCGTTCAACTTTAGGCAAAGACATCAACCTTGATGTGTGCGGTAGCTGCCACCCATTCTACACTGGTAAACAACGTGTTGTTGATACTGGTGGTCGTGTTGAACGCTTTAACAGCCGTTTCAAAATCCCAGGTACAAAATAATTTGAATCTGTGTGAAGAACCCTGCCTATGCAGGGTTTTTTATTATCTGAAATTCACCATTTTCAAAATTCAATCAATAAAAAAGTGCGGTCAAAATCGACCGCACTTTTTCTATCATTTCTAAATACTCAATTAAAATGAATATTTTACTGTTGCATAATAAGCACGACCAGGTTCGTTATAAGTATGAGCATTGTAATTTGTACTGCTTGATGAACGATAAATGCGTTTATCAAATAAGTTACTTACGCCAACACGAATGCTGATTGTATCTTTCCAATTATAACCTGCACTTAATCCCCAAACTGCATAGCTACCGATATCTTCTGAGTTAGCTAGCTGATTAATATTTTTGCCGTTACCATTTTCCATACGGTTTTCCGGATTTTTACGGGATTTTTGTTTACCGTATTGCGTATAAGTTAACATTGCATCCAAACTATCGGTAATTTGATAACTTAAGCTTGAATTCAAGGTATATTTTGGCACGATAGAAAGCGGGTTACCCGTATCTTTATTTTTGGTTTTATGCATATAAGTGAAGTTATTCACCCAGTTTAATTTATCTTGGATTAATGGTAATGTCAGATTACCTTCAAAACCTTCAATCACTGCGCGATTTGCATTACCCCATTTATACACATAGTTACCTAAGTTGGTTAAACCAATAAATTCACCATCAGACACAATTTTATTACGATAATCATTACGGAAGTAAGCCACAGAAGCAAGAAGCCCGTCTTTATCATATTCAATCCCGATTTCTTTATTCCAGCTAGTTTCTGGTTTAATGTCGCTATTACCTTGGAAATAACAAGTTTTATTATTTGGTACATTCGTTGGGCAACCTTGACCTAAGGTAAACAACAAGTAATTTGGGTTAGTTTGATAAAGGTTAGGTGCTTTATAAGCTCTTGCTATCCCACCTTTAATTCTCCAATCATCATTGAGGCTTTGTAAGAAGTTTAATCCACCACTTACGTTAGAACCTGAATAAGTGTTGTAATCATAACGTAAAGATGGCGTTAGGATGGTAGATTGGGTTGCTGAAATATTATCTTCAACAAATACTGCCCATTCAGTTTGACTGCTATGACCACCTCGTACATTTGAGATACCGGTTGGTAGGCGTTCTTTCAAATCATAAAGTACCTTCCCTGTATTCTTGTCTCGTCGTCCACCAAGTAACTGTGTCATAGAAGCGTCATCATCTAAACTGCTATGTGCACCTTCAAAACCAACTGTCAGCATATGATCTACACCCAAGGTAAATGGGATATAGAATTCTGAACTAAAACGCGTATTTTTAAGAATAGAATCGCTAAAAGCTGATGTGCTAGAATAACTACCTTCTGGACCACCCGCTAAATATTCTGGTAAACGGCTGTTTTTAGTTTTATCAAAAGTAATATAAGTTTTATTGTCAAAATGATCGAATTTACCTTCATAGGTTAAAGCATAGTTCTGACGATATAAACGAGCGGTTTCAGCTTTGCTTCCTGCCAACGTTTTGGTTTCAGGATAGTTTTTATTATTGTAAAGCCCTGCTGAGCTATTTTGTGTATCACCATTATAAATATTACCTTGACGGCTAAAACCGGAATCCAAGGTTAATTTATTTTTCTCATTGATATTCCACACTAAACGGCCATTAATATCTTTATTACGTACGCCTTCACGACCGGCAATCGCCGGATCGCCATTAATACCAACTTCATCCGCTTGCGTTTTGTTCCAGTTACCATATAAACGGAATTGCAATACATCTTTAATTAACGCACCGCTTAGATTAAAACCGACACGGTTCGTTGCGCCTTCATCGCTGTCTTCTGGTTGATTGGTGTAATAGCTTAAGCTACCGTGTAAATCATTGGTAACAGGTTTAGTGATAATATTCACCACCCCACCCATTGCACCTGAACCATAACGTGCTGCTGAAGGACCACGTAATACTTCAATTTTTTCAATCGCTTCAACCGGCACCCAGTTGCTGTCGCCACGAGAATTACGTTCACCACGCACACCATAACGTTCTGCATTACGAGAGGTGACTGGTTTACCATCCACTAAAATCAATGTATTTTCTGGTCCCATGCCACGAATATCAATTTGACGTTTATTTCCACGTTGTCCTGTGGATGAGTTACCCGTTAAGTTCACACCGGGCATAGTGCGTAATACTTCAGAAATATCATTTGTCGCTGGGCGTTTCTCTAAATCTTTTGCAGTCACAAGAGAAGAACCAAGTGATTGTTTTACCTGATTTTCTGCTGTAACTTTAATTTCCTCAAGTTTCTCTTCGCCATAAGAATAGCTTGAAAAAAGCGCGATGGTTAACGTGCTTAATGCGAAGAATGATGTTGTTTTTAAATGATTGGTTTTATACATTGAATGCTCCCCAGGCATATGTGAAATAAAAATGCCTGAGAATTCTAGTACAATATCATTTTAGTGTAAATGAAAATTCTTATCACTGTTATTAAAATCAAACTAAAACAAATAAAATGCCTAGATTTTTGACCGCACTTTCTTGCAATCCCAATAAATTCTAGTATTATTCACGGCTCGCTAATTTGGCGAATTTATTTCTCATGTCGGGTTCCCTACCCCCGATTAACCAACTAAAAAGGTCTTAAAATGAAAATTAATACTCCGATCTTCAATGATCAACAAAAACGTTTTGCTTTAATTTTATTAAGCTTATTTCACATCTTCATCATCACAGCCAGTAACTATTTCGTTCAAATTCCATTTGAAATCAATTTAAAATTGACCGCACTTGGTTTTGCTGATGATTTCTCATTCCACAGCACATGGGGCACACTCACTTTCCCATTCATTTTCTTAGCCACCGATTTAACGGTACGTGTATTTGGGGCAAAAGAAGCGCGTTGGATCATCTTTATCGTAATGATTCCAGCACTTATCGTGAGTTATATTGTTTCAGTTGTTTTCTCTAATGGACAATATCAAGGTTTAGGTGCATTAAGTGAATTCAATATGTTTGTTTTCCGTATTGCGTTCGCCAGCTTCTGTGCTTATGTTTTCGGACAATTATTAGATGTGTTAGTATTCAACCGCTTACGCCAATTAAAAACATGGTGGATTGCCCCGAGCAGCTCCATGACATTTGGTTCCCTTGCCGATACCTTTATGTTCTTTTGTGTAGCATTTTATAAAAGTAGTGATCCATTTATGGCAGAACATTGGTTTAGCCTTGGATTCGTCGATTACTTATTTAAATTATTTGTCGGCATTGTCTTGTTTGTTCCCGCTTATGGCGTGGTACTCAGCATGATTTTGCGTAAACTTCAATCTCTCGCAAGCTCTCGCCAGTTTGCTTAACTTAAGGAAATAAAATGACTGAAACCCTTTCTCTTAGAGCCAAAATAGAACAAAGCCCAATGGGGGCTTATCAATGGATGATTGTGGTGATGGCTGCCATCATGAATTTACTTGATGGCTTTGATGTATTAGCCCTGGCCTTTACTGCAACAGCCATTCGTGGCGAATTTGGACTCACGGGGATTGAGTTGGGTTATTTATTAAGTGCCGGCTTGTTTGGTATGACTGCCGGCTCACTTTTCCTTGCTCCACTTGCGGATAAAATTGGTCGTCGTCCATTGTTATTAATGGCAGTATCACTCTCCGCTATTGGGATGTTAGGTTCAGCATTTATCTCACAATATCAATGGCTCGGTTTCTGGCGAGTTATCACCGGGCTTGGTGTCGGCGGTATTTTAGTGGGTACAAACGTGATCACCAGTGAATATTCTTCTCGTAAATGGCGCAGTTTTGCGATCAGTGTCTATGCAGCAGGATTTGGTATCGGTGCGGTATTAGGCGGTATGTTTGCGGTAATGTTGCAAGGTGAATATGGCTGGCGTTCAGTGTTTTTAGCAGGTGCTATCTTGACCGGTTTGCTTTTAGTGGTTTTATTTATTTGGTTACCGGAATCCATTGATTTCCTCACATCTAAACAACCTAAAAATGCAGAAGTGCGGTTAAATTTAATCGCAAAAAAAATTGGTTTAGCCGGTGATTGGAAACTTCCAGAAAAAGCAGAAAAAATTAAGACTAAATTACCTATTAGCCAATTATTCAGCGACAAATACTTACATTCGACCCTGTTAATTTGGACGGCTTTCTTTGCGATCATGTTCAGCTTCTATTTTATTAGCTCATGGACACCAGCCTTATTAAAAGAAGCGGGCATGACAACAGAGCAAAGTGTGAGCGTCGGAATGATGATCTCATTAGGGGGCACTTGTGGTGCCTTAATCTATGGTTTACTGGCTAGCCGTTGGACAGCACGAGGCGTGTTAATTTTATTCACTGTCTTATCTTCTGCAGCAATCATTACCTTTATCTTATCCTCGTCCGTTTTATGGATTGCGATGGTATTCGGTATTTTAGTTGGTGCACTCATGAATGGCTGTATCAGCGGTCTTTATACCTTAAATCCACTGACTTATGATGCCGATATTCGTAGCACCGGTGTGGGCTGGTCGATTGGTATCGGTCGTATTGGTGCAATTCTTGCTCCAACGATTGCCGGCCAATTATTAGATATGGGCTGGGACAAACAGAGTTTATATGTGGGCGTTGGCTTTGTGATGTTGATCTCAACAATCGCACTCTTTTTCTTAAAAAGCCGCTCCGAAATTAAAGCATAATCTTAAAAAATATAGCAAAAGGCGTGATAAACACGCCTTTTTTATTGACTTAATAAAGTGCTCATCCCTAGCCTTCAGATCAGAAAGATTTTCAGGTTATTTTATGTAACATTTTCTTCTAAAAATCCTTTGTTATCCATCTTGAATTTCAACGCATTATGGTGTTAAATCAGCACACATTATAAGGTTATAAAAATATAAAAATAAGTTGTAGGAATTTATGTGCCAATTACTCGGAATGAACTGTAATACACCGACGGATATTGTCTTTTCTTTTGAAGGTTTCCGTCGTCGTGCTGGTCTTACTGACTGCCATTCAGATGGCTTCGGTATCGCTTTTTTTGAAGGTCGTGGTGTGCGTATTTTTCGTGATAACCATGCAGCCTCTCAATCTCCTATTGCGGATTGTGTAAAACAATACAAAATTAAATCGCTTAATGTGATTGCTCACATTCGTAAAGCAACGCAAGGTGGGGTAACCATTGAAAACACGCATCCCTTTATTCGTGAAATTTGGGGACAAAACTGGGTGTTTGCTCACAACGGTAATTTAAAAGATGTGCCAGATATGTCTGAGAGTTTCTGTCAACCGATTGGCTCAACGGATTCAGAAGCCGCATTTTGTTATATGGCAGAATATTTAAAAAATCGCTTCCGTCGTAAACCGTCTGAAATGGAAATTTTTGAAGCCATTCAAGACATTACCAAAGAGCTCTCACAAAAAGGCACCTTTAACTTTATTCTTTCGAATGGAGAATGGATGATTGCCCACTGCTCAACCAATTTGCATTACTTAACACGTAAAGCCCCTTTTGGTAAAGCACACCGCATTGATGATGATGGCGTCATTGATTTTAATGATTACGCAAAAGATGGCGACAAAGTCACCATCATTACGACGTTCCCTCTCACCAAAGATGAACCTTGGGTTAAAATGGAACATGGTGGTTTCGTATTCTTCAAAGAAGGGGACAAAATTGCTGAGGTCGTCGGTGTGGCTAAAGAAATGGAAGATGATGGTACATTAGGCAATCGTGCAGCAGCCTAATAACAAATCACAATAAAAAGTGCGGTCAAAAACATCAGAGATTTTGACCGCACTTTCTTTATCTACAATTAACGCATTGTGACAAATTCTTCTGAACCTGTTGGGTGAATTGCCACCGTATTATCAAAGTCTGCTTTAGTTGCACCCATTTTGATTGCCACCGCAAAACCTTGAATCATTTCATCCACACCAAAACCAATGCCGTGTAAGCCCACAATTTTCTCTTCTTTGCCGACACACACTAATTTCATTCGGCAAGGTTGACGATGTTCAGTGACAGCGGTGTACATTGCCGTGAAAGAGGATTTATACACTTTCACATTTTCTTCGCCATATTGCTCAATCGCTTGCGGTTCAGTTAAACCCACCGTACCAATTGGCGGATGGCTGAACACAACGGTTGGTACAAGATTGTAATCTAAATGCTCATTTGGTTTGTTATTGAATAAACGCTCAGATAAACGACGACCTGCCGCCACGGCAACTGGTGTTAATTCAATACCACCTTCGATAATATCGCCCACAGCATAAATACCAGGTACGTTTGTATTTTGATATTTATCGACAATAATTTGTCCGCGTGAATTCGTTTTCACGCCTGTTACTTCAAGATTAATCACATCAGTAGCAGGTTCACGACCAATCGCCCAAATTAACGTATCCACTGTGGTTTCGCGGCCATCTTGTAATTTCAAGGTAAGCGAACCATCCGCATTTTTCACTACTTCTTCAGGCAACGCTTTGGTATGTAATTGGATACCATCTTGTGCTAACACTTCAACTAAAGTTTCCACAATCAATGGATCTTGATTACGCAATGGAGCATGTTGGCGCACAAATAAATGCGTTTCGCTGCCTAAGCTATTTAAAACACCCGCTAATTCAACTGCAATATAACCCGCACCGACTACTGCGACACGTTTTGGCAATTCATTTAAAGCAAATACACCATTTGAATCAATTCCGTATTCTGCACCTTTTACTGCAGGAATACTTGGGCGCCCCCCCGTAGCAATTAAGATATGATCGGCGGTTACTAATTCTGTTGAACCATCTACATAGCTCACTTCAATCGTTTTCGCATCTTTAAAACGTGCAAAACCATTTAGAACATCCACGTTATTTTTCGCTAATACATTATTGTAAGACGTATGAATACGACCGATGTAAGCTTGACGGCTCTCGACTAATTTCGCGTAATCAAACTTTTTCACTTCTACATCAAAACCATAAGCAGGTGCATAGTTATTAATGGCTTCTGCAACTTGTGCGCCATAGAACATCACTTTTTTCGGTACACAACCTACGTTTACGCAAGTACCACCGAGATGTTTTGCTTCAATAATTGCACATTTTTTGCCATAGCTTGCCGCACGGTTAATTGAAGCAATCCCACCTGAACCGCCACCGATCGCAATATAATCATAATGTTTAGTCATTTTCATCATCCTTTTTAGTCATTGGAATTGTATTCTATTGTGCCTAAAACTGAACGAGAAAGCTATAAATTGATGTGATTGGAATTGTCTATATGCGAGGAAAAAGTGCGGTCATTTTTCGCATAATTTTCAGCAAGCAAAATGTATTTTCGCTATAATGCCCTACCATAAAAAATAAATTTACAACTTCACAAGTATTTTCCGAAACGTATAAAAATGACACAAAGAACTGATAAAAAAACAATCTGTTTAAATATGATTGTTAAAAATGAATCTGCTATCATCCGAGATACATTAGAGAACATTATTTCTCATGTTCCATTAGATTATTATGTCATTAGTGATACAGGATCCAATGACAATACCGCAGACATTATCAAACAATTCTTTGATGAAAAAGGCATTCAAGGCGAAATTCACCACGATGAATGGGTTAACTTTGCCCATAACCGTAACTGTGCGTTACAACATGCACAAGGAAAAACCGATTATGTATTAATCTTTGATGCCGATGACCGTTTTGAAGGGGAATTTGTTCTGCCTGAAGAACTTACTTGCGATCGTTATTATCTGCGCATGGCAAATAGCATTACAGGTTCAAATGTTTACTTCCGAGTTCTCATGTTTCGTAATGATGGTTCATTCTATTGGCGTGGCGTATTACATGAATTTATTGAACAACGTAAAACGACTATCACTGAGCAAAAAATATTCGGCGATTACTATGTCATTAGTGGTCGTTTTGGGGCACGTAGCAACAACCCACAAAAATATTTCCAAGATGCTCAAGTGTTAGAAAAAGCCTTCAATTCATCTGAAGATGAAGATCTTAAAGATCGCTATGCGTTTTATACCGCACAATCTTATCGTGATGCAGATATGTATGAAAAAGCCATTGAATGGTATGCAATTCGAGCGAATCTCGGTGGATGGTCTGAAGAAGTCTATTATTCATTACTTCAAATCGCTTTATTAAAAATCGAATTAAATGCTTCACTCAATGAGATACAAAATTTATTGCTGTCCACTTATGAATATCGCCCACAACGTGCGGAAAGTCTTTATCATTTAGCGCGCCTACTACGCCACAACAATAAAGCCAGACTGGCTTACATTTATGCAAATGTAGCGGCAAACATTCCTCTAAGTAAAGATATTCTTTTTGTGGATCACTCTGTTTATGAATGGAAAGCTAAAGAAGAACTGGCGATGAGTGCGAATTCGGTGGGCAATTATCAGCTTTGCCATGATCTTTGCATCGAATTATTATTTAATCCAGCCGTACCAGAACCAAACAGAAAACTATTACTAGACAATTTGAAGTTAGCAAAAGAGCACCTTTAAAAATATTAGGCGTTCAATATAAGGTAAATAAGAGATGAGTAAAAAACGAGTTGGCTTAAGCATGGTGCGTAATGAAAGTGATGTTATTGAAACTTTTATTCGACACAATTTAACCTTATTGGATGAACTTCATATTGTTGACCACGATAGCAGTGATAATACGCGTGAAATTCTCACTCTTCTTAAACAAGAGGGACTACCAATTCATATCTATCATTACAATGAACTCGAATTTGCCCCTGAACGCGTATTAAATCATATGATGCAGCATATTCTCAATAATGATGCTAACATTGATTATATTTTTCCACTTGATGCTGATGAATTTATTTATTGTCCTTCCCGTGAGAAATTGAATTCTTTTCTTACTCTTATTCCTCAAGACCGTGTAGGCATGTACACCTGGCGAGGCTATCTACCGCATTCCACCGAATATGACCCTGATTTTATTTCTCATTTTACCGACCAACGGAAAGAAGAAATTCTTACTCCAAAAGTCATTATTCCACGAGCGATTGCAGAAACCTGCACTTTGACTATAGGTAGCCATTCCGTACGAGATAAAGAGGGCAAAGAAGTTCAAAGTATCGTATTTATTGGTTCAAATAACCAACAATTCTATTATTGGTTCATTAATCGATTCAATGCAGAATTCATTGAAACAAATGATTTATGGTTAGGGCACTACCCTATTCGCTCAACAATTCAGCAAATTAAAAAAGTCTTGGAAAAATCTATCACGATGGTGATGGAGAAAAAGGGATATCGTGATTCCGCTTGGGAAAATCAGTTACGTGATTTACTCGCCCATAATCTGGACATCTCCCTTGATGAGCTCCGCCTAATTGCCTATAACTATCGCGCATCTGATGAGAAACAAATACAGGTTGCTCGTCAACAACCTCTACGCTCCACAAAGTTTGCATTGAAATATCAACATCTAATAAATAATGATCCACTGCCTATACTCGCAAAACTCATTCTCGACCTTGCTGAGAAATTACGCTAGTTATTAAGAATTAAGATCACACTATAAAATTTTATTTGATCGCGTTAGTAAGATAAGACCAATCTAAATGGCGGAAAAACCAATATTTTTCACGCTCAAATAATGTTGGGTTATGATTATCCCACGGCTTATGTTTTGCTGCATAATGGATAATAAGAGGTGGAACATTGAGATTAACTTGAGTAATACCATGCTCCCGTTTAATTTTTTCAATATATTGCACCTGAGCATTTTCAGTAAAACTATAATATTTTGCTTTTTCTCGTAAAACAATATTCAAAATACACTGATCACCGTATAACACTTGATCACCATACTCTTCAACAGTTTGTAATAAGGTATCGACTAAACCTTCATTGCGCCATGTAACACAATCAATCAGTAGAACGCCGCTATTGAAATATTTTTTGGAAACGGATGCATCTAAATAAGGAAATGGAAAGTTTTCACCCATTCCATAATCTTTCACAACGCCTACGGGAGCACCATTAAGATCACTATAATAAAAATCAGATAATGAGCCATTCACTATAATATCTGCATCTAAATACAAGACACGTGCTTGATTAATCAATTTTGGGATCAAAAGACGATAATAGCTACTCGACGAAGAAATATGTTCCAACGTTTTATAATCTTTAAAAATATCGTCAGAAATATGAATAGAAAATAAATTATTTCCCATTTTCTCTAATTTGCATTGAATCCCTTCAAACCATTCTTGTGGAATATCATTATGCAAGACATAAAAATTGACGTTCTTATTATAGTAACAAATTGACTTTATCAACGTTTCTAAATGCGGGGTATATTTTGCATCAATCGCAAATGCAATATTGATTTGTTCTGAAGTCGTCATTTAGGTTACATATCCTTAAGCTTGTCTAATTAATCACAAAATTATTTTTGAGAAATGTTATTGAGTGCTCATTCTATCCCATTTCATCCTTAATTTGGTACAAATAAAAAACCCAGCCAAAGCTGGGTTTTTATCTATCTTAATGGAAAGTTAAATTACCATTGGTAACCTACACCCACAGAGCCACCTACGTCGCCTTGGGTATTTGCATTACCTTGAAGTTTGAAGATAACTTTACCATTGTCGCTTGAGCGTGAGTAACCTACTGCTACAGCGCTTTCACCTTTGAAAGTACCTGCAGAAGCGGCAACCATTGATTTACCTGGGATGTAAACTTGTGGTAAACCTGCTGCTGCGTTAGCACCTGCGATACCGCCGCGAGCTTCTTTGCCTACTTTATTAATGCGGTTATTCAAGTTAGTCACATTACTACGTAATTGTGAAACGTTCACCGCATCAGTGTCTGCTGTACCCGCTTTCACGTTGTGAACTTGGTTGCCACCCATATTAACTGTTGAGTTTGGACCCACTGTCACGTTACCACCTTCTTTAACCGTTAAGTTATTAGTGGTTACGCTGTTGTGATCTACATCTTCAGTTGTTGAAACAAGGATGTCGCCACCATTTTGCTCAATCGCGATGTTTTTACCTGCAGTATAAGTAATTGTTTTACCGCTAGTAATTTTCGCTGTTGAGCTGCCACCTTTCTTAGCAACTTGGTTACCACCATCTTTAGTTGCAACATTAAACTTGGTTGAACCATTAGATACTAATTGACCTTGGTTGTTCACAGTAATAGTGTCGTTATCTACATTAACAGTAACTTTATAGTTAGTTGTACCATTTGCATTAACAGTTGGTGTAACAGTGATACCTTTATTTGGATCAGTGCTTACGCTTGCTTGCGTATTGTTTGCGCTGATGGTGTAACCACCTTTATCATCCTTGTTCACAACTACATTATCGCCTTGTTTAATATCAGTTACATTAGCAACTAATTTATTATTGCCGTCGATATGTAAACCGTCACCTGCATTTACATCATAACTAACTTTGTTTACGCCATCTTTAGCAACAGTAACGTTAGAGCTTGTTGCTTTACCGTTTACGAAGTTAACTTGGTTACCTGCAGTAACATTGTGTTGAACATTGCCAGCGTTATCTGCAACTTTCCAGTAAGCTGAATTGATTGCGTTAGCTACATCAATTGCTGTCACTAAACCTTTATTACCTTCGATATTAGCATCTGGTACAGTGATCTTACCGGTGTTAGTTACGTTAGATAACGCTGTAGTGTTTACATCTACTTTGTAAACTTTACCATTTGGATCATTTGGTTTTGATACCAAGGTTACATTGCTTTGGTGACCAGAAATCACTTTAGTCGTGTTAGCTTTTAATTGGCTCAAGTTCACTGCATCAGTGTCTTCTGTACCCGCTTTCACATTATGAACTTGGTTACCACCCATATCCACATTACCGTTTGGTTTAACAGTAAAGTTAGTTGTTGTGGTATTTCCTGCTGTTACATTTCCAGCTGTTACGTTATTAGCTACTTTTACATTATTAACGTCTAAGTCTTTCGCTAAGCCCACAGTAATGGTATCACCTTCGACTTTAGTCATAATGTTTTTACCAGCATCAAACTTGGTCCAGTCATCATTAGCTTTTGCACCTGTAACGTTCACTTGAGTACCAAGTGCTGCTTTGTGTGCTTCTCCTGTGTTACCACCGAAGATTAAGCCATCATCCATGGTTGCAACTTCACGTTTGATCTCTTTACCATTCTCATCTTTGAGAGGTTTACCATTTTGGTCTACTGGTACATAAGTGATACGTTGTGCAGTTTCACCTGGTTCGCCATCAGCGCCACGATCTGGGTTAACAAGAGTTTGTTTACCGTTGTCTGTTGTGATGTTGATAGATGCACCGTCTTTACCGTCTTTACCTTTCGGTCCGGTTAAGCCGATTTGACCCACGCCGTCTTTACCAGAGATAGACACCGCATCTTTGCCGTCTTTACCACTGATTCCAACTTTGCCGTCTAAACCGTCGTTACCATCTTTACCACCAGGAGCAGTAATGGTTACACCATCTTTACCATCTACACCATCTTTACCATTAACAACAACTTTATCTAAGTTGGTTACAGTGCTGTTTAAGGCAAATTCTACTTTTGCACCATCACTGTTGTTGGTTTGGTTAACAGTTAAGTTTTTACCTGCGGCCATATCTACGGTGTTAGTATGCTTAATGGTTTTCGCTGTATCTGCTGAGCCTTCAGCTTTGTTACCTGTAGATTTAATATCCCAGGTCATCACACCATCTTCACCTTTGTCACCTTTGTCGCCTTTGTCGCCTTTAGCGCCAGCTGCACCGGTGTCACCTTTTTCACCTTTGGCACCAGTA